>CAJLAN010000015.1 GCA_905204635.1 uncultured Collinsella sp.
CACGGTTCATACCCGTGGCGTCACTGGTTCGAATCCAGTCACCGCTACCATAGGTAACACGGTGGCTTCTCAATAGTATGTTGAGAGGCCACTATGGTATAAAGGCAAAGTCCCGTCGGGGGACGACCTGTTATGAGGAGGGCTTTATGGCCAAAGAGAAGTTTGAGCGCACTAAGCCGCATGTTAACATCGGCACCATTGGTCACGTCGACCACGGCAAGACCACGCTGACCGCCGCCATCACCAAGGTTCTCTCTGAGACCGAGGGCTGCAAGGCTGACTTCACTGCGTTCGAGAACATCGACAAGGCTCCCGAGGAGCGCGAGCGCGGCATTACGATCTCCGTCTCCCACGTTGAGTACGAGACTGCTGCCCGTCACTACGCTCACGTTGACTGCCCGGGCCACGCTGACTACGTCAAGAACATGATCTCCGGTGCTGCTCAGATGGACGGCGCTATCCTGGTCATCGCCGCTACCGACGGCCCCATGGCTCAGACCCGCGAGCACATCCTGCTCGCCCGTCAGGTCGGCGTTCCCTACATCGTCGTCTTCCTGAACAAGTGCGACATGGTCGACGATGACGAGCTCATCGACCTCGTCGAGATGGAGACCCGTGAGCTCCTCTCCGAGTACGATTTCCCCGGCGACGACATCCCCGTCATCCGTGGTTCCGCTCTGGGCGCTCTCGAGGGCGACGCCAAGTGGATGGACGCTATCCGCGAGCTCATGAAGGCCGTCGACGAGTACATCCCGACGCCTGCTCGTAACAACGACCTCCCGTTCCTGATGGCCGTTGAGGACGTTATGACCATCTCCGGCCGTGGTACCGTTGCTACCGGCCGTGTTGAGCGCGGTGAGCTCAAGCTCAACGAGCCCGTCGAGATCGTCGGCATCAAGGATACCCAGAACACCGTCGTTACCGGTATCGAGATGTTCCGTAAGTCCATGGACTTCTGCGAGGCTGGCGACAACGTCGGTCTGCTGCTCCGCGGCATCAAGCGCGAGGACATCGAGCGCGGCCAGGTTCTCTGCAAGCCCGGTTCGGTTACCCCGCACACCAAGTTCACCGGCGAGATCTACGTTCTGACCAAGGAGGAGGGCGGCCGTCACACCCCGTTCTTCGATGGTTATCGTCCTCAGTTCTACTTCCGTACCACCGACGTTACCGGTACGGTCAAGCTGCCCGAGGGCACCGAGATGGCTATGCCTGGTGACCACATCACCATCGAGGGCGACCTCATTCACCCGATCGCCATGGAGGAGGGCCTGCGCTTCGCTATCCGCGAGGGTGGCCACACCGTCGGTTCGGGCATCGTCTCCACGATCATTGAGTAAATTAGCTCTTTGATATAGCTGACTTAGAGAACCCGGCACTTATAGGGTGCCGGGTTCTTTTCTACGCGGGGCTTGTTCCCTGCCGATTGCGCTTCGCTCGCTCTTAAGCCGAGCGTGAGGGATCGATTAGATCTCGCTGGCTTCATTGATGTGTTCCAAATATGAATGGATCCAGCGAGAACCAATTGATTCGAGGTTTTCATTGACAGCACTTACGTAGAGCTGATAAAGTACCAACTCGTGCCCGTACGGGGCGGAAATGAAAGGTTCAGGATAAATGCGTACTCTAGTTACTCTTGCATGCACTGAGTGCAAGCGCCGCAACTATACGACCACCAAGAACAAGTCGAACATGCCTGATCGTATGGAGATCAAGAAGTATTGCCCCTGGTGCCGTCACCACACGCTGCACAAAGAGACTCGCTAGTCTCTAGTCACATACGCCAGTAGTTCAATTGGTAGAGCATCGGTCTCCAAAACCGAGTGTTGAGGGTTCGAGTCCTTCCTGGCGTGCCAGTCATTATTCCGTAAGCTCCCAATTGGGGGCTTACGGTTTACTCATGTATAAGCGCATTGCGCGGAGGTAACCCAAATGGCCAACAAGAAGAACAAGAAGAAGGCTCAGCAGCCGGCACCTGCCAACAACGCTGCCGCCAACTCCAAGGTTGAGGCCAAGAAGGCCGTTGCCAAGAAGAACGAGAAGGCTGCGAAGTCCAAGAAGAACGAGAAGCCTGGTTTCTTCGCCCGCACCAAGAAGTATTTCGCTTCGGTGAAGTCCGAGATGAAGCGTGTCACGTGGCCCGATAAGAAGGAGCTCGTGAACTACTCGGTCGTCGTTTGCGCTTCTCTGATCGTCGTCGGCGTCGTCATCGCTCTGCTCGATGCTGGCTTTGGCGAGGCTCTTGCTCTGTTCTCTGGATTGAGGGGCTAAACCATGTCTAAGCGTTGGTACGTCGTTCACACTTACTCTGGATACGAGAACCGCGTTAAGTCCGATCTCGAGCATCGCATCGAGACCATGGGCATGCAGGACCGTATCTTTGATATCGAGATTCCTATGGAGCGCGTCACCGAGATCAAAGAGGGTGGCAAGCGCGAGACCAAGGATTCCAAGATCTTCCCGGGTTATGTCCTGGTTCGCATGGAGATGGATGACGATGCGTGGACGTGTGTTCGCAACACGCCCGGTGTCACCGGTTTCCTGGGCGGCAATGGCAAGCCCGCTCCGCTTTCCCGCGACGAGTACAATAAGATGACTCGTCGTCCCGGTAAGGGCGATTCGCCCAAGCGCACCTCGGTTGATATTGAGGTCGGCACGTCCGTCCGCGTCACTGATGGCCCGCTTACCGACTTTGATGGCAAGGTCTCCGAGGTTAACACCGAGGCAGGCAAGCTGAAGGTCACCCTGATGATCTTTGGCCGTGAGACGCCGGTCGAGCTCGACTTTAACCAGGTCGCTGTCATCGCTTAAGTTTTCGTCCGTTCGCGCGAGCGTGCTTCTTCTGTGACTGCTCATCTCAGGAGTGCTTCTAACACGTGCGTGCTTACGATATAGCAAGTACTTCACACTCGTGATTCGAAAGGAATGACCATGGCTGAGAAGAAGGTTGCCAACGTCATTAAGCTCCAGATTCCTGCTGGTGCAGCTAACCCCGCTCCTCCCGTCGGCCCCGCACTGGGCGCAGCTGGCGTGAACATCATGCAGTTCTGCCAGGCCTTTAACGCCGAGACGCAGGACAAGAAGGGCGACATCATCCCCGTTGAGATCACTGTCTTCGAGGATAAGTCCTTCTCCTTCATCACCAAGACCCCGCCGGCGGCTCACCTCATCAAGAAGGAGCTGAACCTCAAGTCTGGTTCCGCTAAGCCCCAGGCCGACAAGGTTGGTCAGCTCTCCCAGGAGCAGCTCACCAAGATCGCCGAGATCAAGATGCCGGACCTCAATGCCAACGACATTGACGCCGCCAAGAAGATCATCGCCGGTACCGCCCGTTCCATGGGCGTCACCATCGCTGAGTAGCGATTTCTTTTGGTAACGACGGGTGCTCCGACCGGGGCGCCCGTTAAATGTGTGCAATAGGGCACACGATTCGATGTGGGAGGGCTCGCGCCCGTTTAACCACAGGAGGTAATGCACATGGCTAAGCATGGTAAGAGCTATAACGCCGCTGCCGAGAAGATCGACCGCGCCACGCTCTACACCCCCCTTCAGGCTGCAAAGCTCATCAAGGAGCTCGACACCGCCAAGTTCGACGAGACCGTCGAGGCCCACTTCCGTCTGGGCGTCGATACTCGTAAGGCTGACCAGAACATCCGCGGTTCCATCTCCCTGCCCCACGGTACCGGCAAGACCATTCGTGTTGCCGTCTTCGCCGAGGGCGAGAAGGCCCGCGAGGCCGAGGCTGCCGGCGCCGACATCATCGGTTCCGACGAGCTCGTCGCCCAGATCCAGAAGGGCGAGATCAACTTCGACGCCGCTATCGCTACGCCGAACATGATGGCCAAGGTTGGCCGCATCGGTAAGATCCTTGGTCCCCGTGGCCTCATGCCGAACCCCAAGCTCGGCACCGTGACCATGGACGTCGCCAAGATGGTCTCCGAGCTCAAGGCCGGCCGCGTTGAGTACCGCGCCGACCGTTATGGCATCTGCCACGTGCCCCTGGGCAAGAAGTCCTTCTCCGAGCAGCAGCTCGTCGAGAACTACGCTGCCCTGTACACCGAGATCCTGCGCGTCAAGCCCTCTTCTGCTAAGGGCAAGTACGTCAAGTCCATCTCCGTGTCTTCTACCATGGGCCCTGGCGTCAAGGTCGATCCCGCTATCCAGCGCGACTTCCTGGCTGAGTAACTAACGGTTACTGCCTGAGCAAAGCAAGCATTGCTAAAGAAACCCGGTTCTGTCTCGTGCAGGACCGGGTTTCTTGCTATCGCGTCAAAACTACCTCAAAGAGGCCAGTGTCCCCTTTGAGGTAGTTACCAGGGTGTTCTGGCGGTTGAGGACTCGATGGCCTCGTGGCGCTTGAGCTCGCGGCGCATGGTTTGCGAATTGAGCCAGGCTGCCTGCCAGCCACGTGCGGGGTAGCGCTTCTCGTCGAGCTCAAACTGCGTATAGCCGCAGGCGTTGATGATCGTTGCCCCGCATGCGTGCTGACGTTCACGTTGAAAGTCGCGACCATAGCATTGGTGCACATGCCCGTGCACCATGCAGTCGGGATTCCAGGACTCGAGCGCTGTGTTAAAGCATTCGAATCCTCGATGTGGCAGATCGTCCAGATCGCCCACGCCGGCGGCGGGCGCATGGGTGAGCAATATGTCGCAGCCGCCGACCATCTTTACTTTGCGGGACAGCTTTCGCACGCGCTTGGCCATCTCGCGCTCGGTGTACATGTTGGCGCCATCTCGGTAGCGCATGGAGCCGCCAAGCCCCGCAATGCGGACGCCGCGATACACGTACACGGTGTCTTCGACACAGATACAGCCGCCCGGTGCATGACGTGCGTAGCGGTCATCGTGATTGCCGCGTACGTAGATGAGCGGTTTGTTGATGACCGTGACCAAAAACTCAAGATAGTCCGGGTCCAGATCGCCAGCGGACAAAATCAGGTCGACACCCTCAAAGCGTTCTTTGCGAAAGCACTCCCAAAGGCATCGTTCTTCGGTATCGGCTATGGCAAGGATTTTCATAGGGCGCGGACCTTCGGCTCATCGTCGGGCTGCGGAATGGTGCCAACCACGTTGTCTGCCAGCCAGTCCATCTCGACGATTTGCGTGCTCGGCAGTGGGGGAAAGCCTTCGATCTGCACCACGCCGTCTTGGCTATGGAGCTCGCCGCCAAATGGATTGATGGAGCCCTCGACAATGCCATTGCGCAGTAGCTGAACGAGCTTGCGCGTCTGATAGGGCAGGCCCGGAGCGTAGCGAATATCGATAACGCCCGAACTCATGCCGTACCAGTAGTTGACGGCGCGAACCTGGCTGTCGTCACTGGTCTCATCCCAGGTGCCATGCAGTAGGCTTCGCACGATAAGCTCGTAGTATCGGCCCCAGTTCCATACCGGCATGGCAATGCCGGCAACCTTGCCATCGACCAAGCGGTGGAGTCCGTAGGCCGTGGGGTCTTCGAGCGGCTTTGACATGTCGGCGCCAGACATGACGCTTACACCTTCGCGGCACATGGCCTCGGCAAGGCCTCCGGCGGGCACATCGCCCCAGGTGAGGATTACCTGCGCACGGGGGTCGAGTAGCGAGGCGCCAATCGCAAAGGCGTTGATCTCGCTGAGTGCGCCCGAGGCGAAGACAGACGCGTGGTAACCGATGCGGTGGTTGTCCGCCATGCTGGCCGCAAGGGCGCCCAGCAGAAACTTTGCCTCGTACATCTTTCCAAAATACGAGCGCACGCTTTGATGGGGAAGGCCGATAGAGCAGTTGAGGAACCGCAACCGGGGATACTCAACGGCTGCCCTGAGCGTGTATTCCATCAGGCGGTGCGAGGTCGAGAAGATGACGCTGTCTCCATGTTTGACAGCCGTTTCCACGGCGGCGTAGAACACGTCCGGATCGTGGCAGTCCTCGAACGCCTCGGTGCGCACGATACCGCCAAAGTGCTCATCGAGATACTGACGCCCTTGGTCGTGCAGGCTGTCCCAGCTCGACGTCGCACAGGGGAACTCATGGATAAAGGCGATGCGCAGGGGATTGTCCGCCGAATAGACGGTCTTGCCCATAAAGAAGTTGAGCACGCCGGAGGTGGACTTGGCGGTCGACTCTTCCTCATCGACGCTCGGTGCTTCGACAAGATCGACCTTGTCCTCGTTATTTTTGCCGGCAATGACCAGCTCACGCCAAATCTTACACAGGCGGTTTACGACGATATCCGTCGGCGTATCCAGCAGGCGGTCCTGGTTGTACACATTGAGGTAGACGAGCATGGCGTCGGCGGGCGTAATGTCCAGGTGGTCGCCACCCGCGCGAAGGTAGGCGCGCTTAAAGAGCAGGAAGGTGTGGCGCAGGTAGTCGACCTTTTTCTGCGGCCATTTTTCGATAAGGTCCTGACCGAGCATCTTGGCGAGCGTCTCGTAGCTTCCCTCGCGCGAGAACTCGATCTCGTATAGGGGGCAGACGCGCCAAAACGCGCAGAACTCACCGTACAGGCGGCTTTCGACGGAATCCCATGTGCCGGGGTAGAGACGGGTGACCTTGGCCGAAACCGTCGGGGCGTCCAGGAATTTGAGGACACTGACGCGCTTGTTGCCCTCTTGGACGTAAAACCGATGCATGAACTCGGTGACGATGACGGGATCGCGATAGCCCTCGGTCACCTGGATGTCGTAGAGGTTGGACCACTTGCGGGCGAACTCCGTGCTAAACGGCAGCAAGGGCATAAAGTTGCATGAAAAGGCCGACTGACGGCCCTTGGTAACCGTGCCGACGACCATTTCGAGCGGAATGTCTCTCAGACCGACATTCTCTCGCTGGCCTAAGGGGAGCTGGGCAACCAAGCTATCGAGGTCCGTGAGGTATGGATGCTCGCTTTGACTAATGGCGCGTCGACGTCCTTGCTCGCCGCGCTTGCGTGCTTGACGATAGGCCTCTTCCATAGTTTTGCTCCCTTAGTCGTTTAAACAACTATATGAACTATGGTACCACGAATGAAAACCACCACAAAGGTGCCTGTCCCCTTTGTGGTGGTTTAGGCGATGATGGGGGCGATGGCGCGAATGCAGGCGTCGGCCGCCGTGAAAGTGGTGCTGTCGTCGCTGACGATAAAGATGATCTTGCCCTTAATGCCAAAGTCGCCGATCTCGCTAAAGAGCACGTAGGGCTCCTTGTCAAAGCTCGAGATGGGAAGCACGGCGGCCTTGGTGGCGCTGGTCAGCTCGTCTGCCAGCGCGTCGAGCGAGGCCCACTTGGATGTGTCCTTTACGGCAACGGGCACAGCCACACGCCCAAAGGGCATGAGATGCACGAGCGTGTTCTTGGAGATATTTGAGTTGGGGACGATGATGGTCTGCCCGCAGGCGTCCTCGATGGTCGTATGACGCCAGGTGATGTCCTGGACCACGCCCGACACGCCACCGACTTCGATATTGTCGCCGGGCTTGATGATGCCCATAAAGGTTACCTGCATGCCGCCGATAAGGTTTGAGAGCGTGTCCTGAAAGCCGAGCGAGATGGCGATGCCGCCGACGCCAAGAGCGGCGACGAGGGCGTTTGCGTTAATGCCAAAGCAGTTGTCGAGGATAAAGCTGCCGCCGATCATCCAGATGACGGCGCGCGCAATGTTGATGAAGATACTCGATGCCGGAAGCGGGTTGTCGTCGCGGTTGAGCAGGTGGCGCAGGGTCTTGGATACGACCTTGGTGGCGATGGCGGTGCCTATTACCAAGATGCCGGCCCAGATGATGTTGTGGACCCACCGTTGTTCAAAGAAATGAAGAATCGGTTCAAACAATTCCATGTTGGGAAAACCTCCTCATGATCGTCCAACCATGATACCCACCAAAAAGCCCGTCCGATCACATCGGACGGGCTTCTGTGCTCGATATAAGGTTTGCACGGAGGGGCTGCAAGGCCCGGCGGTGTAGCTTAGCGGCGGCGCATCCAGATAATGCCGAGCATGATGACGATGATGCCGCCGATGAGGCATGCGCCGACCACGGCCAGCGTGCGGTCTCCCGTTGCGACAAGCTTGCCGGTTGTCTTCTTGGCGCTGGTTTTCGTGGTCGTAGTAGTCGTGCCGGGCTTGGGCGAGGGCTTAGGCGTTGGATTCGGATTGGGTGTGGGGTCCACGGCTGCGGAGCTGAAGCTGATGGTGCCGGCGAGCCCGGCCATCTTGTTCTCCCAGTCGCTCTTCCCGATCAGCGCTCTGATCGCCGCCTCGCATGTGCCCCACTCGGTGCGCTTGGTGGCATTTGCGAAAGTGGGAAAGTCGGTCGTGTTGGTAATGATGTAGTTGTTGGTGGCGACGGTGTAGTTCTTGGCGGGATCGAGCGTGCTGCCATCCTTGGTGAGCGTGGCGCTCACAATGCGCTTGCCTTCGGGCTGCGTCCAATCGATTGTCACGTTAATGCCGCCAAAGGAAAGGACGCTGCCGGAGTCATCGCGCCACTTGTACTTGTCTTGCGCCTCCTGCTCGGTGTGGCCGGCTGCCACATAGGCTTGCTGAAGCTCGTAGCTGTCGTTGCAGTCGTCGCTGATCTGCAGTGAGTGCTCAAGCGCTGCGAGGAAGTTTGCGCCGGTCATGCCCCAGGTCTCCACGGTGTTGCCATAGGGCGAGATGGCGACGACGTTGCCGGCGGTCACATCGCCCGCCGCGATGCCGCCGCGGATGCCGCCCGCGTTTTCGATGGCGAGGTCTGCGCCACACAGGGCAAGATAGGAGCCGCAGATAACATGCCCGATGGTCTGGGCTTTGGTGGCGTCGCCCGCTTTACTGGGACGCAGATCGGTGGTGCGCACCATCTCCCAGCCATGCGTACCCGCGGCGTCCTCGCCGTAGAAATAGTTGGTGGAGGATGTGCCGAGCACCTTGTTCGATTCGCTTTCAAAGGCATCGTCGAGTGGCTTGATTTTGTTGTTGCGAACCTCGTCAAGGATGTTCTGGTTGTTAGGGTTTGCCAAAAGGTCGTTGACGTTCTTGGCGGTGTAGAGCTTCTCGTCGCTGTCGTCTGCAGGGACCGTGACCGTGTCATCGTCGGTCGTCTCGGTGCCATTCGTGTCGTACTTGTACGGAATGGAAAGCAGACCGACCTCGGCAAAGGCGCTGCCCGCCTCGACGACGCGGACCGGCTTGCCGTCGGCCCCCGTCACGTTTTCGTCTAAATTGATGTGCTCGTGGCCCGCGACCAGTGCATCGACCCCAACGAGCTTTGCAGCAAAGGTCTTGGCGTTGAGCGCGTGCGCGATGCAGATGATAACGTTGCAGCCCTCATCCTCGCGCAGTCGCTTGGCCTCGGCATTGATGGCGTCCGCCGCACCCGAGAACGACGTGCCCGCGACCAGGTCCGCGCGCAGCGAGGAGCCCAGCGACTTATCCATGGCTCCGACGACGCCGACCTTAATCTTGTAGTCAAACGTGGAACTGTCCTCGCTGTCCTCCCAGGTACGGTCGAGCGTCTTGGTGATGCTCGAGCTCCATATGCCGCTCGTAGACTTCGCGTTTGCGCAGAGCATGGCGAAAGGCGTGCCGGTGGTGCTGTAGCCGGTCATGGTGCGGAGCTTGTCCGCGCCGTAGCTCCAGTCGTGGTTGCCCGGTGTGGTCGCGTCGTAGCCGTTCGCATAAAAGGTGTCCATGAGCTCGGCGATGCTTTTGCCCTCGCTCATAGTGGCGAAGGACTGCCCGTGAAAGGTGTCGCCCGCATCGAGCAAAAGATCAGGGGCGCTGCCTTGAGCGCTATAGAGAACCGCCAGTCCGTCAAAGCCAATGGTGCCCGTGCCCTTGCTTGCGTTGTAGCTGTACTTGTAGCTGCCGTGGATGTCGTTGGTGTGCATCACGGTTACGGCGCCGTCAATAGCGGCGGGCAGGTTCCTCGCGAAAGCGAGGCTTGGGATGCCTGTGAGCGCGCCGGCAAACAACGCGGCAGCTAACGCAAGGCGGGGGAGTCTTTTCATGGCAGTCTCCTTACTCTTTAACAAAAACCACCACAAAGGTGCCCGTCCCCTTTGTGGTGGTTTTCTAGGTCGTTAGCTCAGCAGCATGCGGTCGTTGGCGAGCTCGCCGCCCGAGACCTCCTCGAACTTCTGCAGCAGGTCGGCCACGGTGAGCGACTTCTTCTCGTCGCCTGCCACGTCGTAGATTACGTGGCCCTCGTGCATCATAATCAGGCGATTGCCCAGACGGATGGCGTCATTCATGTTATGCGTGACCATGAGCGTGGTCAGGTGGTGCTCGTCGACGATCTCTTCGGTCAGATTGAGCACCTTAGAGGCCGTCTTGGGGTCGAGCGCCGCGGTGTGCTCGTCGAGCAGCAGCAGGCGCGGCTTGGTGAGCGTGGCCATGAGCAGGGTGAGTGCCTGGCGCTGACCGCCCGAAAGCAGGCCGACCTTGGCGTTGAGGCGCGTGTCCAGACCGAGGTCCAGGCGCTTGAGCAGCTCAACGTACTCGTCCTTCTCGGCCTTGGTGACGCCCCACGAAAGACCGCGACGCTGGCCACGGCGCTTGGCGAGGGCCAGGTTCTCGGCGATCTGCATGTCGGCTGCGGTGCCGCGCATGGGGTCCTGGAACACGCGGCCCAGGTACTTGGCACGCTGCGACTCGCTCAGGCGCGAGATATCGGTGCCGTCAAGCTCGATAACGCCCGAATCGAGCGGATACACGCCGGCGATCATGTTGAGCAGCGTGGACTTGCCGGCGCCGTTGCCGCCGATCACGGTTACAAAGTCGCCGTCGTTAAGGGTGAGGTCGACACCGGTAAGAGCGCGCTTCTCGGTGACGGTGCCCTTGTTAAAGGTCTTTTTGACGTGCGAGAGCTTAAGCATCTGCCTCATCTCCCTTCGTGTAGGAGCTGCGGAGCTTATAACGCTCCCAAACCACGGGCACGCACAGGGCCACGGCGACGATCACGGCGGAGAGCAGCTTCATGTCGTTGGCGTCCATGCCCAACTGCAGCACGATGGCGCGGATAAGGAAGTACACCACGGAGCCAAAGACGGCGGAGGCAAGACGGACGCTAAACTGCGTGAGACCGCCGGGCAACAGGCGGCCGAGCACCTCGCCGATAACAATGGCGGCAAGACCGATAACGATGGCGCCGGTGCCCATGCCAATGTCGGCATACTTCTGGCTCTGGCAGATGAGTGCGCCCGAAAGGCCGATGAGGGCGTTGGAGAGCACGAGGGCGATCATCTTGGTGGAGTTGGTGTTGACGCCCAGGGCGCGGATCATGTACTCGTTGTTGCCGGTGGCGCGCAGTGCCGAGCCGATTTCGGTGCCAAAGAACCAATACAGGATGGCAACGATAGCCACGGCGAGCAAAATACCCAGGATGATGGCGACGGTGGACTGCGGCAGGCCCGTCATGTTGCTGACGGCCGAGAACACGGTGCCCTTGGCAAGAATGGGCGTATTGGACTTACCCATGATGCGCAGGTTGATGGACCACAGGCTGATCTGGGTGAGGATTCCGGCGAGGATCGCGGGAATCTCGAAGACGGTGGTCAAAATGCCCGTGCCGGCACCCGCGATGGCGCCGGCGCACATACCGGCCAGCACGGCGAGCAGCGGGTCGACGTTGTTATTGACGATGAGCACAGCGCAGACGCAGCCGCCGAGGGCAAAGCTGCCGTCGCAGGTCATATCGGGAATGTCGAGCAGGCGGAACGTGATAAACACGCCAAGCACCATAATGCCCCAGAGGACGCCCTGCGAAACGGCGCCCTGCAATGCAATGAGCATGCTTCATACCTCCTAGGATAGGGTGGACACGTGATTCACCATAATAGCGGTAACAATGCATAGAAGAGCTGCGGACAGACGTTTTGTTTTACCTGAAACAAGCAGGGCGGACGCCGGTCTACAGCGCCCGCCCCTGTGGCTCAGATATTGAATAACGCGACTAAAGCGCGAGCACGGGCTCTAGACGCATGCCGCGTATGGTATTACGCGTCCAGAGTGGAAAGGTCGATGCCCAGCGCCTCGGCCATCTCGTCGTTCTTGACGACGACCAGGTCCTTGCTCGAGAGGTGCTTGATCGGCATGTCTTCGGGCTTGGCCTCGCCCTTCAGGATCTTAACGGCCATCTCGCCCGCGGCGTAGCCCAGGTCCTCATAGTTGATGGAGAGGGTGAACAGGCCGCCGGCCTTACACATGCCCTCCTCGCCAGTCACGAAGGGGAGTTTGTTCTCCTTGCAGATCTGGCCGACCTGCGAGGCACCCGCGGCGATGGTGTTGTCGGTGGGGGAGTACAGCGCGTCGACCTTGCCCACGGCAGACTCGACGACGGACTGAATCTCGTTGGAGCTCGAGACGGTGAAGTCGGTGTACTCGAGGCCCAGCTTGTCGAGCTCCTTCTTGGCGGCCTTGATCTGGACGTCGGAGTTGGACTCGGCGGTGCAGTAGAGCAGGCCGACCTTTTTAACGTCGGGCAGGACCTTCTGCATCATCTCGAGCTGCTCGGCGACCGGGGTGAGGTCGGAAGCGCCCGTGACGTTGGTGCCCGGCTTGTCGTTGTCCTGTACCAGGCCGGAGGCGGCGTAGTCGGTGATGGCGCAGCCCACGATGGGGATATCGGCCGTGGCGCCGGCGGCAGCCTGCGCGGCGGGCGTGGCGATGGCATAAATCAGGTTGACGTTGTCGCCCACAAACTTGTCGGCAATGGACTTACACGTGGACTGGTCGTTCTGGGCGTTCTTCTGGTCGATCTTGACCTTAAGGCCGCTCTCCTTGATGGCCTTGACAAAGCCGTCGTTGGCGGCATCGAGTGCGGAGTGCTCGGTGAGCTGCAGAACGCCGATGGTGTAGTCGGAACCGGCGGCAGCAGAGCCGGAACCAGAGTTGCCGCCGCATCCGGCGAGCGGGGCGAGCGCGAGCAGGCCGGCGGAGACCAGAAGGCTCCTGCGGCTGATGGTGATGTCCTTCATATCATTACCCCCAGTATAAAAATGGCTGGAAACACTGCACTGGGACAAAGTGCAAGTGGAACTATAGTAGCGCTGATGTCCATTTTTACAACAGCCTGGCGGGTTTTTTAATACAGAATCGGATGGGCGGTACGGGTAGTCGAATGGGCGGCGGAGGGTCTTATGCGGCGGAGGAGGCGTCGTCCTCGTCCAGGGCGGCGAAGAGCTTCTTGCCGTCGAGCAGGCGCGTGCTGACGTTTCTCATACGGGCGATCTCGACGGTGCGCAGCGTATCGTCGGTGCCTCGGGCGTCGTAGACCGTTCCCAGCAGATACGAGATGCCATCGCGCTGCCTGATGGCAAAGGGACGGAGTGTCATCCGTGCTGCTTCGGTTTCGCCACGCGTCGTGACGCTCGAAATATCAAAACTCACCGTGGTTCCGTGGTCGATGGCCTGCTCGACGAGCTCGCACGTGTCGATGCGCTTGATGGGCGTGCGTGTTGCCTTGGTAGCCTTGCTGCCTGCGCTTGGAGCGGGTTCGGGTGTATCGAGGTAGCCGCGAACGTCGGCGCTCGCCATGGCAACTAAGTGCTGCGCCATGCTCTTGCGGATAGCGATAGGCGTGGAGCGGTTGCGCATGACCATACCGTGGAGCCGGATGATCTCTTCATCGGTGAGCGGGCGGGTAAGAAGTTTGTAGCCCACGCCGCGTTTGTACTCAATTTCGTATCCGGCATGGCGAAGCGCGGAGATGGCGGTGTAGATGCTGCGCCGCGCCGCCGAGATGGGCATGCGGGCGGGGTCGTCGGGATGGGCGAGGCGCCGGATCAACTCATCGGAAAGCATGGCCTTGTCCTCGCCGGTGTTTTCGCTTAAGAGTTGCAGGATGCGAACGGCGCGATAGGCTGCCATCGAGGCGGCGCCTCTAGTCGTGGTGTCGTAGGTTTCAACAGCGGCTTCGGTCATGGTGCCCACGTCCTTTCCGTTTTGGGTGGCGACGGTATGGAGCCTAGGACGTGGGGCTTTCCCAGGGGCGCAGGGCGCTCTGGGCGGTCGGTAGTCGTCGGCAAACGGCGGGTCGAGTTTTCAACAGCCCTGCTCAACTGACCAAAAACTTGCCAAAAGCTTGACGGATGCTGTTGAAAAAAGCGTCTCTCGACCGATATCGAGAGACGCTTATGCGATGAGCGTTGGCGTGTGGCGACGCGAGCTAGCGTCCGACGATTAGAAGTCGGCGTTGCCCACGGTGCGCGGGTGCGGCAGGACGTCGCGGATGTTGCCCACGCCGGTCAGATACATGACCAAGCGCTCGAAGCCCAGACCGTAGCCGGCGTGCTTGCAGGAACCGTAGCGGCGCAGGTCAAGGTAGTACTTGTACTGCTCGGGATTCATGCCCAGGTCCTTGATGCGGGCCTCGAGCAGATCCAGGCGCTCCTCGCGCTGGGAGCCGCCGATAATCTCGCCGATACCGGGAACCAGGCAGTCGGCGGCGGCGACGGTCTTGCCGTCTTCGTTCATGCGCATGTAGAACGCCTTGATCTCAGCCGGATAGTCGGTCACGAAGGTCGGGCGCTTAAAGTGCTCCTCGGTCAGGAAGCGCTCGTGCTCGGTCTGCAGGTCGATGCCCCAGCTGACGGGGTAATCAAACTGGTGGCCAGCAGCGACTGCCTGCTCCAGGATCTCGACGGCCTCGGTGTAGGTAACGCGGGCAAAGTCGGAGTTGGCGACATGGTCCAGGCGCTCGAGCAGACCCTTGTCCACAAACTTGTTGAGCATGTTGAGCTCGTCGGGGCAGGTGGCCATAACGTCCTTAAGGACGTACTTGAGCATGGCCTCGGCGTTATCCATGTAGTCGTTAAGGTCGGCGAAGGCCATCTCGGGCTCGATCATCCAAAACTCGGCGGCGTGGCGCGTGGTGTTGGAGTTTTCGGCGCGGAAGGTGGGGCCAAAGGTGTACACGTCGCCAAAGGCCATGGCAAAGTTCTCGGCATTGAGCTGGCCGGACACGGTGAGGCTTGCATGCTTGCCAAAGAAGTCCTGGCTCCAGTCGACCTCGCCGGACTCGGTGAGGGGCGGGTTTTTGGGGTCGAGCGTGGTCACGCGGAACATCTCGCCGGCGCCCTCACAGTCACTCGTGGTGATGATGGGGGTGTTGACGTAGACAAAGCCCTGCTCCTGGAAGAAGCGGTGGATGGCGGCAGCCGCGACAGAGCGGATACGGAACACAGCGCGGAACAGGTTGGTGCGCGGGCGCAGGTGCTGCTGGGTGCGCAGGAACTCGACGGTGGCACGCTTCTTCTGCAGCGGGTAATCCGGAGCGCTGACGCCCGCGACCTCGATGGAGGTAGCAGAAAGCTCGAAGGGTTGGGGCGCATCGGGGGTCAGCTTGACGGTGCCGCTGCAGATGAGGGCGGCCGAGACGTTTTGATGGGCGATCTCGTCGTAGTTGTCGAGCGCCTCGCGGTTCATGACGACCTGCAGGTCGCGGAAGCAGCTGCCGTCGTTGAGCGTGACGAAGCCAAAGTTCTTCATGTCGCGGACGGACTTGACC
>CAJLAN010000016.1 GCA_905204635.1 uncultured Collinsella sp.
CCGAGCGCTTTGCTGCCGACAAGCCGACCGATTTCGATGACTTTATCCAGGCCAACGAGGACTGGCTCATCCCCTACTGTGAGTTCATGACCGTCAAAGAGGAGTGCGGTCTCAAGGCGTTTTGGGAGTGGCCCGCGGAGCTCCGCACCCGCGGCGAGGCTTCCGCCAAGGTCTGCGCCGACCATCCGGCGCGTATGCTCTACCACCAGATGACGCAGTACTTCTTCGATCGCCAGTGGAGCCGCCTCAAGGCCTATGCCAACGAGCGCGACATTCTCATCATCGGCGACCTGCCCATCTATGTCTCGCGTGACTCCGTCGAGATGTGGGCGACGCCTGAGCTCTTTAAGATCGACGCCGCCGGCAATCCGGTGAGCGTCGCCGGCACGCCGCCCGACCAGTTCTCGGCCACCGGCCAGTACTGGGGCAACCCCATCTACGACTGGGACGCCATGGAGTCCGACGGCTTCTCCTGGTGGGAGGGCCGCATTCGCGCCGCCCTCGACATGTACGACGTCATCCGCCTGGATCACTTCCGCGGCTTCGAGGCCTATTGGGAGGTGCCGTTCTCCTCGCCCGATTCGTCCTACGGTTCGTGGACGCAGGGTCCCGGCCTCAAGTTCTTCAAGACGCTCGAGGAAAAGCTCGGCACGCTGCCCATCATCGCCGAGGACCTGGGCTTTCTTACCCCCGGCGTCATCGACATGCGCGACAACTCGGGCTTCCCCGGCATGAAGATCCTGCAGTTTGCCTTTGAGGGCACCAACTCGTACTACCTGCCGCACAACTACATCGCCAACACCGTCGCCTACGTGGGCACCCACGACAACGAAACGGCACGCGGCTGGTATGAGGGAACGCCCCCCCCGCGTCAGCGCGAGCAGGCAGCCCTGTACACCCACCAGCAGGCCGGCGAACCCATAGCAGATGCACTCAATCGCACTATCGCCGCCAGCGTGAGCGACACGTGTATCTACACCATGCAGGACCTGCTCAACTTGGGCAACGAGGCACGCATCAACACCCCTGCCACGCTGGGCGGCAACTGGACCTGGCGCATGCTCGACGGCGCCATCACCCGCGAACTCGAGCATAAACTCACCGACTGGACCGAGACCTACTTCCGCATCCCGTCGGAAGCCGAAATCGAGCTTCCCCAATAGGAGCTACCGCGCCCGACCCCACCCCACCGTGCGGACGCGACCGCTTTTCCCGCGCGAGGCCACCCCAATCCCCTCGCGCGGGCTTCTTTTGAATTTCTGACATGTAGTCAACTCACCACAGGAGGAAACATGCCCCAAATTAACCTCATGGAACTCGCCGAGCAGTCTTTTGGCACCTCGCTCGAGCAGCTCGATGACCGCCGCATTTACAAACTGCTGGTCAAGCTCGTACAGGAGCGCTCCGCCGCCTGCCCACTCAACAACGGCAAGAAAAAGCTCTATTACATTTCCGCCGAATTTTTGATCGGCAAGCTGCTCATCAACAACATGATCGACCTTGGCATCTATGCCGAGGTCAAAGACCAGCTCACCGCTGCCGGCCACGACCTCAACAAGATTGAGGAATTTGAGGTCGAGCCCTCGCTCGGCAACGGCGGCCTCGGTCGTCTGGCCGCGTGCTTCCTGGATTCCATTGCCACACTGGGCCTTACCGGTGACGGTGTGGGCCTCAATTACCATTACGGCCTGTTCCGTCAGCGCTTTGCCGACAACCAGCAAAAGGCCGTCCCCGACGAGTGGCTTGGCGAACAGGACATCCTGATCGATGATGACCACTCCTACACCGTCGAGTTTGGCGATTTTGCCGTCACATCCAAGCTCGTCAACATCGATGTGCCCGGTTACGGCCAGCCCACCAAGAACCGCCTGCGTCTGTTTGACCTGGCAAGTGTCGACGACGGCCTGGTCCCCGGCAGCTCCATCGACTTCGACAAGACCGAGATCACCAAGAACCTCACCTTGTTCCTCTACCCCGACGATTCCGACGAGCAGGGCCGCCTGCTTCGCATCTACCAGGAATACTTCATGGTGAGCAACGCCGCCCAGCTCCTGATCGACGAGGCCATCGAGCGCGGCAGCAACCTGCACGATCTGGCCGATTACGCCGTTGTCCAGATCAACGACACGCACCCCACCATGGTCATCCCCGAGCTCATTCGCTTGCTCACCACCGAGCATGGCATCGAGTTTGACGAGGCCGTGACCATCGTACGCTCCATGGTCGCCTACACCAACCACACGATTCTTGCCGAGGCGCTCGAGAAGTGGCCGCTCACCAGCCTGCGGAAGGTCTCCCCTGCCATCGCCGACATTATCGTCAAGCTCGATGAGGTCGCGAAGGCCGAGCACGATGACCCGCGCGTCGCCATCATCGACGAGCACGACACCGTCCACATGGCCCACATGGACATCCACTTTGGCTTCTCCATCAACGGCGTAGCCGCCCTCCACACCAAGATCCTGGAGGACACCGAGCTTCATCCGTTCTACGAGATCTATCCCGAGAAGTTCTCCAACAAGACCAACGGCATCACCTTCCGCCGCTGGATCCATGGGGCCAACCCCGCGCTCGCCAGCCTGCTCGACGATGTGATCGGCACCGACTGGCGCAGCACCGGCGATCTGAGCAAACTCGCCAAGTTCGCCGACGACAAGGACGTTCTTGAGCGCCTGGCCGCCACCAAGGTCGAGGCCAAGGCCATCATGCGCCAGTTCATGGCGCTCGAGCAGGGCGTGACCATTCCCTCCAACGCCATCATCGACGTCCAGGTCAAGCGCATCCACGAGTACAAGCGCCAGCAGATGCTCGCGCTCTACATCATCTGGAAGTACCTCGATATCAAGAACGGCAACAGACCTAAGCACCCCGTCACCATCATCTTTGGCGGCAAGGCGGCGCCTGCCTACACTATCGCGCAGGACATCATCCATCTGATCTTAACGCTGTCGCAGTGGATTGCAAACGACCCCGACGTGGCTCCCTACCTGCAGGTTGTCATGATCGAGAACTACAACGTCACCGCCGCCGAGCGCGTGATCCCCGCCGCTGACATCTCCGAGCAGATCAGCCTGGCCTCCAAGGAGGCGAGCGGCACCTCCAACATGAAGTTCATGCTCAACGGCGCTTTAACCCTGTGCACGCTCGACGGTGCCAACGTGGAGATTGCCGAGCTCGTGGGCGACGAGAACATCTATACCTTTGGTGCCTCGTCCAAACAGGTCGAGCAGCTCTATGCCGACGGCACCTACAACGCCGGTGCACTCTACCGCAAGCCCGGCATTAAACTGCTGGTGGACTTCATCACCAACCCGGCCTTTATGGCGACCGGCAATGCCGAGCGTCTGCAGCGCCTGCACGACGACATTATGGGCAAGGACTGGTTTATGGCCCTGCTCGACATTGAGGAGTACATCCAGACCAAGGAGCGCGTGCTGGCCGACTATGAGGACCAGGACACCTGGATGCGCAAGGCGCTCATCAATATCGCCAACGCCGGCACCTTCTCGTCCGACCGTACGATCTCCCAGTACAACGACGAGATCTGGCACCTGAGCTAATTTCGTTTTCTTTACCCATCCTCTTGAAAGCGGAGTCGCGGCAACGCGGCTCCGTTTTTTGCCCGCGTGTTGCCCGTGGCCCGCCTCGACCAAATCGTCTCAATCTGTAACACCTACTCGGCCAAAACGGTCCTACCTGTTACAGATCAAGACAAACCGATCCTTTCCCTAGGGTTTATCTCAATCTGTAACATCTAACGTCCGAAATCCGCCCTTACTGTTACAGATCGAGACAAATGGATAAGCCGGCTAAAACAATCTCGTTCTGTAACAGGTAGCTGCCGAAATCAGCCTCTCGTGTTACAGATCAAGACGGAAGGACGGGCGGCTCACCTCAATCTCGTTCTGTAACATCTAAACCCAATTCGAACCTCTACCTGTTACAGATCAAGACAAACTGGCAGATGAACGGCCCCAGCACAAAGAAAGGCTCCCCTCTCGCCTAGTGGACGGGAGGGGAGCCTTATATGTGACCACGGCAAAAGGATGGCAAAGCCGCAGTCGCCCAAAGGAAGGGCCTGGATGCACCGGGCCTAGATAAGGTTCTTGCCAGACACCTTATCGAAGAGGTGGGTCGCGTTCTTCTCGAACTTGAACCAAATGGGGTCACCCGCCTTGAGCGCACCCTTGGCCTCGAGATCGACGACGGGGATGATCAGGACAAACTGGCCGTCGGGAGACATCACATGAACGTGCTCGGTCGAACCCATGAGCTCGGTGACCTCGATGGTGCCCTGAAGCGCACCCTCCTCGCCCTTTTCGGCAAGCAGAATCTGCTCGGGACGTACGCCGGCCGTGATCTCCTTCACGTCGCCGCCGTCCCAATTAAGGGCGAGCTGAGCGCAGGTCTCGGGGGCCAGCGCGACATTCATGTCGTCGGTCTTGACGGTAAAGCCGTCGCCCGAGCGCACCAGCTGGGCATCGAAGAAGTTCATCTGCGGCACGCCGATGAAGCCGGCGACGAAGATGTTCGCGGGATGGTTGAAGACCTCCTGCGGCGTGGCGATCTGCTGGACAACGCCGTCCTTCATGACCACGATACGGTCGCCGAGAGTCATGGCCTCGGTCTGGTCGTGAGTAACATAGATGAACGTACCCTTAATCTCGTGGCGCAGCTTGATGAGCTCGGCACGCATCTGGTTACGAAGCTTGGCATCCAGGTTGGACAGCGGCTCGTCCATCAGGAAGACCTTGGGGTCGCGCACGATGGCGCGGCCGATGGCGACGCGCTGGCGCTGGCCGCCCGAAAGCGCCTTAGGCTTGCGGTCGAGGTACTCGGTGATACCCAAGATCTCGGCAGCGGAGCGAACCTTGCGGTCGATCTCGTCTTTGGGGACCTTCTTGAGCTCAAGCGTAAACGCCATGTTCTCGTACACCGTCATGTTGGGGTACAGAGCGTAGCTCTGGAACACCATGGCGATGTCGCGGTCCTTGGGCGCCACGTCGTTGACGCGCTTGCCGTCGATGAGCACGTCGCCCGAGGTAATGTCCTCCAGGCCGGCGACCATGCGCATCGTCGTGGACTTACCACAGCCAGACGGGCCAACGAGGACGACGAACTCCTGGTCGTGAACGGTGAGGTTAAAGTCCTCAACAGCGAGCACGCCATCCTCGGTAACCTTGAGGTTGTGCTTCTTCTCCTCGGTCTTCTTCTTTTTGCCAAAGAAGCCCTTCTTTTTGGACTCGGTGTTGGGATACACCTTCTGAACATGTTTGAGAACGATCTCGGCCATGTCTTTACCTTTCGATATGCGGCACCATGTTGAGGGCGCCGCAGAAACTTGCAAAACAGTTACGGCATCAGCCCTTGACGGCACCTGCCACCACGCCGTCGATGATGTACTTCTGGCAGAGGATGTACATGACGACGATGGGGATAACAACCATCATGATGCAGGCCATCATGGGACCGAGCTCGACGTGGCCATAGCCGCCGCGGAAGTACTGGATCAAGATAGGAATGGTCTTGTACTTGGTGGAGTCGAGGGTGAGGTAGGGCAGCAGGTAGTCGTTCCAGACCCACATGGTCTCGAGGATGCCGACCGAAAGATAGGTGGGCTTCATGATGGGAAGGACGATCTTAAAGAACACCTGGACCGGATTGCAGCCGTCGATCATGGCCGCCTCCTCGATCTCGAGCGGGATGTTCTTTACAAAGCCGGCGAACATAAAGACCGCCAGGCCCGCGCCAAAGCCCAGATAGATAAAGCAGATGTTGAACGGCGTGTTAAAGCCAATGCGGTCCGCCAAATTGGACAGCGTGAACATGAGCATCTGGAACGGTACGACCATCGAGAACACGAACAGGTAATAGAAGAAGTTCGAGATCTTGTTGTTGACGCGCACCACGTACCAAGCGCACATGGAGCAGCACACCAAAATCAGCACGACCGACGTGACCGTGATAATGAGCGAGTACATAAACGCCGAGGCAAAGCCCTGCTCGTTAAGAGCGTGCACGTAGTTTGCAAGGCCGTTGAACGTCTCGGGCGTGAGCAAATCGAACGCCGTGGTGGTGCTGATTGCGGTCGCTTTCTTAAAGGAATTGAGCGCGATCATAAACACGGGGTAGATCCACGCGAGCGACAGGATCGTAAAGAAAATCGAGAGCGCACGGTTGATAACCTTATCGCGTTTCATTACTGCTGCACCTCCTTGGACCTCGTGGCCTTAAGCTGAATCATGGAGATGGCTACGACCAGGATGCAGAAGATAACCGCCTTGGCCTGACCGATGCCCTGCCATGCGATACCGGCACGCGAATAGAACGTGTTGTAGATGTTCAGGGCGAGCATCTCGGTGGAGTGCGCGGGGGCGCCGCCGGTAAGGGCGAGGTTCTGGTCGAACAGCTTAAAGCCGTTGGTGATGGACAGGAACAGGCAGATGGTGATGGTCGGCATCAGGTTAGGGATCTTAACCTTCCAAAACGTCTGCCATGCCGTGGCACCGTCGACCTTGGCGGCCTCGATATAGTCGGACGGAATGGACTGCAGACCAGCGATGTAGATGATCATCATGTAGCCGACCTGCTGCCACAGGGTCAGGATGATAAGGCCCCAGAAGCCAGCAGCAGAGTTAAGGGCGATGAGCTGGGCGCCCACGTTGGAGAGCAGGCAGTTGATCAAGATCTGCCAGATGTAGCCCAGCACGATGCCGCCGATGAGGTTAGGCATAAAGAAGATCGTACGGAAGATGTTGGTGCCCTTGAGCGCCTTGCGGGTGAGTGCCTGCGCGATGGCCAGGGCGATCACGTTGATGAGCACCGTCGACAGGAAGGCAAACGCCACCGTAAAGAAGAACGACGTGGCAAACTGCGGATCGGACAATGCGCGCACGTAGTTCTCGATACCGACAAAGTGCGCGTTGTTAATGGTAATAAACTGGCAGAACGAGAGATAGAAGCCCTGGATAAAGGGAATCACGAACCCGATCATAAACGCCAGGCACGTGGGCAGCATAAAGAGCGGCCACCAGCGCTTGAGTGCTTTGCCCATAAAAGGGTCCTTTCAATATGCAGGGGGCGGGCAAACCTACGTCTGCCCGCCCCCTGTCGCTAATCAGATAGCTTGGGCAGCAACTGCTTACTCGGAAGCAGCCTTCTCGGTCTTCCAGCCATCGACGAAGGCGTTCTTGACGCCGTCCCACTTGCTGTTATCGGCAGCGTAGGCAATCAGAGCCTGCTTGAGGTTCTTCTTCCACTCCTCGGAGGGAATGTAGACGAAGTCCCAAGCGACGGTCTTCTTGCCGTCCTTGGCCATGGCAACGGCCTGCTGCGAGAAGACGTTGGTGGTCTCCTTGGCGCTCTTGAACGGAGCGGTCAGACCCATCTTGTCGGCGATGATGCTGGTCGGGGTGTCAGCGGTGACGCACCAATACATGAAGTCCTCGGTGGCCTTCTGGGCATCCTCGGAAGCCTGGGAACTGACGCACCAATAGTTCTCGCCGCCGGAGCACAGGCCCTGGTTCTCCTCGCCGTCAACACCGATGTAGATGGGCATCATGCCAATCTGATCGTCGGTCATGCCGGCCTTGACGAGGTCAGAGTAGGCCCAAGAGCCGTTCTGGTAGAAGACGGCCTTGCCGGTTGCGAACTCGTTGGTGGCGTCGTCGCCGGTCTTGGAAGCAAGCTGCGAAGGATCGCAGGTAGAGTCGGTGATGTACAGGTCGAAGATCTGCTTGTAGTTGTCGAGGAACTCACCCTTGATCTCGTCGTCCTCCTGGTTGTGCTCCTTCTCAAACTCGTAGTAGAGCGGCATGTTGGCAAGGTGGGTGGTGTAGCGCCAGCTGGAGGAGTCGTCCATGCCGGCGGAAGTGAAGGCACCCTCGACACCAAGCTCGTCCTTGCGGGCCTGGATGTCGTCGGCACAAGCCTTCAGCTTGTCGAAGGAGTTGATGTCCTCGGCCTTGTAGCCAGCCTTCTCGAGCAGCTGCTTGTTGTAAATAATGCCGAAGCTCTCCTGAACCCAGTCGATGCACACATCCTTGCCGTCGGACTGCAGAGCCAGGGAGTCGTCAATGAGCTCACCGCGGAGCTTGGTATCGGACAGGTCGGCGCAGTAATCCTTCCAGTTCTTAAGACCGGTGGGGCCGTTGACCTGGAACAGGGTCGGAGCGGAGCTCTTGGACATCTCGGACTTGAGCTTCTCCTCGTAGGTGTTGGAGGCGGCGGTCACGATCTTGACCTCGACGCCCTTCTCCTCCTTGTACGCCTTGGCGATCTCCTTCCACTCCTTGTCGACCTCAGGCTTGAATTGGAGGAAGTAGACCTCGGCAGCGTCACCAGAAGCAGAGGAGCCGGAGCCGGCGGAGCCACCGCAGCCCACGAGACCCAGACCAAGAACCGCAGCCGCGGAACCAGCAAAGCCCAGGAACTGCCTTCTGCTCATTTCGTTCTTCATTACAATCCACCCTTTCACACCGTGGCGGCACCCTTTGCCGCCGCCTTCGGAGATTGGCTCGGGGACTTTGCCCCTTTTGCTGATTTGTACGATACGCTATTTGGCTACTTGTTTGAACAAGTATTACTAGAGCGGTAGAAAAACTTCGGTGAACGGTAATTTCAACTTGATACTTGACAAGTTTTGTATAAACAATTATTTGTTATCGAATGCAGAGAAAACGCCCGGTCAAGCCGATGCTTCGTCGGTTTGACCGGGCGTTTTCGCTTTGAGGGCATGGGTCTCGTCAGGCTGCGAGCTAGCCGGCTATCGCTTGGAGTTGACGCGGTAGTGGAAGATCTCGGGATGCGTGCGGGCATGCGTGACCTCGAACAAGATGCCGTCCGAGGTGTACGACTGGCTCTCCATGACGGCAACGCAGTTGTATTTGCCGAGGTCAAGATAGCTGCAGTCCTCATCGTTGGCAAGCTCGACGCTCACTGTGCGGCGACTCGCCATCACCTTGACGCCGCGTTTGTGCTCCAGATAGTCGTAAATTGACTTTGCGGCGATCTCGGGCGTCAGGCCCTTGGCGATTGACTCCAAAAAGTAACCATGGTCTACTTGGCGCGCATTGCCGTTAAGGCTTCGGACACGCACCACGCGAATCAACTCCTCGCCAACCTTAAAGCCCAGGCGACGAGAGAGTTGCTCGGTGCAAATTAAATGTTCAAAAGACTTGACCTCGGTCGATGCGACGGCATTGTTGCGCTTTGCAAATTCGCCAAACGACTCGACTTCCTCGAGTGCGCCCAGCATGTCGGTTTCGCCCTTGAGCCAAATAACGCGCACGCCCTTGCCGTGTATAGGCTGCACAAACATCTGGTCGGCCAGCATGCTCAAGGCGCGTCGAACGGTATTGCGCGTGCAGCCAAACTCCGCGGTCAGCTCGGCTTCGGTTGGCAGCATCTCCTGAAACGCATAAGTCCCGTTAATGATGCGCGAACGGATCTCGCGGTAGATTCCTTCGTAAATCGCTTTTGGCATGACTTCACCTCTAATGAATATGTATGGCTAGGCAGGATAGCATTTCTTAAAGTTGTTTAAACCGATTATCGGCAAAGCGACAGGATTTAACCGTTGACGGTTTCTGTCGCGCCCAAACCGGTTTCGCTCAAAACTGCCGGTACGACAATCGTCTGGTCCTCTACAATGAATCCATTGTTTAAACGTTTCACCACGCGCAACGCGCCTCGATATTCGGGAGGCAGAACATGCTGCAAAAAATCCAACGCTTTGGCGGGGCAATGTTCGCGCCCGCCATGTTGTTTTCCATATCGGGCCTTATGGTCGGCGTCTCCGCCCTCGCAACGTCTGCGGATATCGTCGGCGACCTCGCCGTATACGGAACCCCTTGGTACGTTTTTTGGACTATCATTCAGCGCGGCTCGTGGACGGTCTTTAAGCGACTTCCGCTCCTTTTTGCCGTAGCGCTGCCCATCGGCCTTGCCCAAAAGCAACCGGCACGTTGTTGCCTCGAGGCGCTCGTGGCTTATTTTGCCTATTGCTTCTTTTTGAGCGAGATCATCAAGCTAAGCGGAGACAACCTTGGACTTAAGTACCCGTCGTCTTTGACCCCCGCTAGCGGCATTACCATCATCGACGGCATCAAGACGCTCGACACCGGCATTATCGGCCCGCTATCGGTATCGGCAACCGTCGTCGCCATCCATGACCGCTTCTACGATGCCAAGGTCCCCGATTGGCTCGGCACCTTCTCGGGTTCCTCGCTGGTCTACCTCATCAGCTTTTTTGCCGTGTTCGCCCTTGCCGCCATCTCGGCCGCCATCGTGCCCTTCGTATACGCAGCGACCGAAACGCTGCGCCACGCACTTGTGGGCGTCGGCCCCCTCGGCGTGGGTATCTTTGCGTTTTTGGAGCGAGCACTCGAGCCCATGGGGCTGCACCACCTGCTCTACATGCCTATCTACTACGACAATTTAGTTATTAACGACGGTATCTACGCCACGTGGACCAATTTGCTCCCCATTCTCTCCCATAGCACGCGCCCCCTCAATGAGCTTGCGCCGTGGGCTGGTTTCACCGCCACCGGCTGGGTCAAGCTCTTTGGCCTTCCTGCCATCGCCGTTGCGTTCTACACCACCGCCAAGCCCGAACGCCGCGCTGGCCTCAAGGCCATCCTTCTGCCCGCCATCGTCGCTTCGGCGGTCTGCGGCGTCACCGAGCCGCTCGAGTTTCTCTTTATGTTCACCTATCCCGGGCTCTTTTTGCTCTATGCCGCCCTATCTTCCTGCCTCGCCATGGCTATGAACTTCTTTGGCGTCGTTGGCATCTTCTCGGGCGGCTTTATGGAAATGGCTGCCTTCAACTTTATCCCGCTCATGCGGGCGCATGCCGGCTCCTACCTTTTGGCACTCGGAATCGGACTCATCTTTAGCGTCATCTTCTTTCTGAGCTTTCGAGGTCTTATCCTGACCTTTGACCTTAAAACCCCGGGACGCGAGGACCATATCGCCAGCAACGCGGCGCTCTCACGCTTGACGGGAAACGACGTTGACGAAAAGCGCTCATCCAAAACCGGCGCTTCCGGCAACCAAGCCTCACAAGATCATCTCCTCGCCGAGCAGGTTGTGACGCTTCTGGGCGGCGTCTCCAACATTGCGGGCGCAACCAACTGCGCCACGCGTCTGCGCGTCGAAGTCGTGGATCCCTCCATCGTCGCGGACAATGCGACCTTTGTCGCAGCGGGTGCCAAAGGCCTCATCGTCACCGGCAAGACCGCTCAGGTAATCATCGGCATCTCGGTACCCCGCGTCAAAGAACACTTTGATCAGATTATGGGACTCGAACCGGGTTTTGCATTCGCCGCCTCGCCTTTTCATGCCGGCGATGGCGCCAAAAAGTATGGCAATGTCTGCTTCTTCGACATCGACGGTACGCTCGCCTGGCAAGATCCCAAACTTGCCCAAGAGCTCCCCGAGGGCGAGCGAGATCTTTCCCCCTATCCCAACGAGACGGTTGCACAGGCAATTCGCACGTTTGTCGCCAACGGCAACAAAGCTTTTATCTGTACGGGGCGCACCCTCAGCTGCATCCATCCCAAGCTGCTCGAACTGCCGTGGGCAGGCGTCGTGTGCCTCGCGGGCGGTTACGCCGAACTCGAGGGGCGCGTCGTGCGAAACGCTGCCATAAGCCCCGGCATGTTACAGCGCCTCGCCCCCTATCTCGAGCAATCGGGCGAGGTCATTCGCTTTGAGGGCATCGATCGCGTCGTGCGTATGAGTGCAGATGCCCCCGAGACGTACGGATACGCACGCACCGTGGGCGACGCCGTCACGCAACTTGAGCACTACAACGCCTATAAAATTCTTATGTCCACACCACTTGCCAACCGCATCGCCCAAGATGAAGAGCTTGGACCTCTGCTCTGCCTCAACGAGCTCGAGCTCGAGGTCACAGAAATCTCGCCGCGCGAGTGCACCAAACGGGCCGGAATCAAGGCTGTGCTTGACGCCCTGGGACCAGACCACGGCACCGTATATGGCATTGGCGACGCGAGCAACGACATCGCCCTCATGGAGGCGGTCGATGTTGGCATCGCCATGGGCAACGCGCCGGACTTCCTCAAGGAAAAGGCCGACTACGTAACCGACAGCTTCGACCACGACGGCGTCGTCACCGCGCTCGAACACTTTGGGCTTATCTAGCCGAGCCCCTTGCCGCGTTTGCGACCGCAAGACTCAATCGTCTTCAACCGCCGCGCTCGACGCCCCAATGTGGCAATATGTAGTCTGCATAATGCAACGGTGCAACCTAAGAAAGAATGCGAGAACCCGTGTCCAGTCCGTTTACCAGCTTTTTAGCCCAGCACTTTGACCAGATTAACGACTATCTGGCCACGTTCTTTGACGGACAGGCAACTTCCGCCGATATCGAGCGTTACCTGTATACCCCGCTCTCGGCATTTACGGCCAATGCCGGCAAGCGCCACCGCCCGCTCATCTGCATGCTCGCCGCCACCGCGGTAGGCGGCAGCTTTGAGAGCGCCCGCAGCGCGGCGGCAGCTATCGAGCACTTTCAATCGGGAGCGCTTATCCATGACGACATCGCCGACAACGGCCAACTGCGTCGCGGCAAGCCCTGCATGCACCTTACCGAGGGCACGGGGCTTGCCATCAACTGCGGCGACCTAGCGCTCACCATGGTCACCAAGACGGTTCTCGACGACCCCACGCTCGAGGCAGACGTGAAACTCCGCGTGCTCCACGAGCTCACCGAGATGATCGTCCGAACCATCGAGGGTCAGGCGCTCGACCTGGGTTGGGTCCGCGACGGGCGCTTTGACATCTCGGTCGACGATTATCTGGACATGGCGACGCACAAGACCGCGTACTACAGCGGAGCCACGCCACTTGCCGCCGGAGCCATTATCGGCGGCGGCAGCGAGGAGCAGATTGAGGCGCTGCGCGCCTTTGGCCTGCACACGGGCCTTGCCTTCCAAATTCAAGACGACCTGCTCAACTTGATCGGCACCAAAGAGGCCGCCAACAAGGACTTCCGCACCGATATCACAGAGGGCAAGCGCACCCTCGTCGCCGTGCACGCCCTGTCAGACGAGCGTTATCACGACGAGGTCGAGGCAATCCTTTCCTCGGGCACCGAGGACCCCGTGCAACTTGCACGCGCCGTGGAGATCTTCCAGCAGACCGGCTCCATCGATTACGCCCACACTTACGCGCTCGACCTGACCGCTAAAGCCAAAGCGGCCATCGAAAACGTTGAGCTTGATCCGCACGCACGCGAGCTGTTCCTCTCCATGGCAGATTTCTTTGTGGAGCGACTCAACTAGCGGGGGTTATAAAACCTGTCAGCAGCGTATTTGGGTACAACTTGCTACACTGTTGAGTGCATGTTTATGCATCCCTTTGCGTTGTCTATCCGACACACGCTCAAATAGTACGAATGGTACGCCGAAAGGGGTTCGTTCATGGAACCTATTACAACGGGCATGCAGGGAGCAGCCGTCGAGGACGTCCAGTCCCGCCTTCTGCAGCTCGGCTATACAATCGATGACACCGAGGTCGCCGATAAGCGCTTTGGCGCCACCACCGAGCAGGCCGTTGGCACCTTTAGGCTCGACAGCGGTCTTGCCGCCGGTCACGCCGTTGACATTCCCTGCTGGAGTGCCCTGGTCGACGCCTCGTATAAACTGGGCGATCGTACGCTCTATCTGCGTATGCCCAATTTCCATGGTGCCGACGTTCAGGCCCTGCAGAGGGCGCTCAACGTTTTGGGCTTTGCCTGCGGTGAGGACGACGGCTATTTTGGCCCGCACACCGAGGCCGCTCTGCAGCAGTTCCAAGAAAATGTCGGCCTGTTTGCCGATGGCATGGCGTTCCAGGATACCTACGCCTATATCAACCGCCTGCATCACGTGTGGGAGGGCAAGCCCTCGGTTACCGAGGCCGAGTCGCGCATCGGCTTTGCCCGCGCCGCCAACGTTCTCGAGCGCTTCCAGATTGCCGTCATCGGTGAGGACCCCATCGCGCGTAGCGTTGCATCGCGCATGTGGAACATCGCCACGGCGACGACCGACAGCAGCGGCATGATGCTTTGCGATTCCGAGGTTCCGACCGACGTGGATCTGGTGCTCGAGATCGCAAGCGATGAGCTGCCCGCAGATGCTGCGCCGCGCGCCACGATCGCCCTTGCCGAGTGTCACAACCTTGCACAGCGCATCCGCACCGCCAATGTCGCCGCGCAGCAAAAGCCCGCGCGCATCCGCATTGAGCTCACGGGCATGACGCGCTACAACGGAACCTTCACCGCAAGTGATGCGCAGACACTCGCCGTACGCCTGCTCGATGGCGTTTGCGATGCCCTCGCAGATTAGGTAAACTAAACGGGTTGCTTTTGGGCAACACCACACATTGGGACGTAGTTCAACGGTAGAACTCCGGTTTTTGGTGCCGGCTGTTGGGGGTTCGAATCCCTCCGTCCCAGCCCCAAAGAACATAGCGCTCCAGGCTCTTATGAACCTGGAGCGCTTTTTCGTGGGCATGCGGAGGAATTCGAACCCGCAAGGGTGCAGAGCTGAGGAAACGCGAAGCGTTTTCCAGCGCAGCACGCAAGGAGCGAAGCGACGCAGCGGGGC
>CAJLAN010000017.1 GCA_905204635.1 uncultured Collinsella sp.
TGACAAGTATATGTCATCCCTCAACCCCGTACATACCCCTACGTGCCGCGTCGGCGGCAAAAGAACACTGCAGCGCCTCCGCCGCCAGGCGGGCTTCCGCTCGGCGAAGGACTTCGCCGAGGCGCTCGGCATTCCCAGCTCCACCTACGCCCGCTACGAGCGCGCCGGCGACGGCACCGACTGCGGCATCCCGCTGCCAGCGGCGTGGCAGATCGCGGACAAGCTGGGCTGCTCCATCGACCTCGTGGTCGGCCGCGAGGACATCGACGCCCCTCGACCCTGTGAAAGCATGGAAGACCGTATCAACTCCCTTTCTCGCACGGGCGTGGAGATGCTCGATGACTACTTGCGATTTCTCGTGCATCGAGATGATGCAGATACCTCCCAGGATTGGAGGTAATGGGGAGACGGCCGAGACAAAACATGCTTATAGAATCGTGTCCTGCTTGGCAGCGAATGCCGCCGGCAACGAGCCCGCGGCCGAGGTGCCCCAAGCCCTCGAACGACTTGATCCCGCCGTATGCGTAAAACCAGTAGTCTATGCTCAGGAACTCCACCTGCTCCATGTCGGCCTTGAACACCACCCACTCGAACGGCCCCTTTGCGTCGCTCCAGGGAAGGCTACCGCAAGGCCACCTTCGGCCTAGGAGACGTCCTCAAGGGACTGTTCAAGTGAGGGGCTAGAGCCTCACGTCCGCCGGCGCGGGATTCTCCGCGAGGAACCGCTCGACGGGCGTCATGGCGTCGTCCTCGAGGACGCGCGCGGCAGCGTCGGGACAGAGCCCGCGAAAAAGCCTCACGGCATCCGCGTCCGCCCCGATTGGGGAGAGTTCAGGCCGCCTCGGGTCGAAGAGGCGCTCGTCGTGGGCCACCCGGTTGCGCACGCATAGCCCCCCGTCGAGGGCCTGCAGCGGCTCCTTGCGCCTCGTTCCCCTCGGCCAGGCGCGGTAGAGGGCCGTGCGCCATATCGCCGCCTCGCGCGAGCGGTCCGCGAGGTGCACCCAGAAGCCCAACGTGAGGTTCGAGACGAGCTGGCCGGTCGTAAAGCCCGCGGGGAGCTTCTCCACCGCGGCGTCGATGATCTTGCGGTTGATGCGGTTGAGGTCAAGCTCGCCCCTCGCGGCCTTCCTCATGAGGGGCCGTCGAACGGGGGAGCCGTCATCCAGAAGCCAGTGCGCGCCCCCGCCCCAGGCGTCCGAGAGGGCCCTGTCGTAGGCGTTACGCATGGCGACTGTTTTTCACAACAACTAAATTTAGGATTTCACGACTAATTTCTTTCGGGTTTCACCGTTTTGCAAAGGTGCCGCACCCTTTCTTCGCTAACTGTCCGATCTTCCCATCATCAAGGCTTCCTCGAACCTTCTGCTCTGCCCGCCGAACTCAACCAGCCGACCATGATGCATGATCCTGTCAATCGTCGCCGTGGCCAGGTGCGCGTCTCCCAGCACAGTGCCCCATTTGCCGAACTCTATGTTGGTTGTGACGATCATGCTCCTCGTCTCGTACGTTGCCGACATCACCTGGTAGAGCAGCCGAGCGCCCTCGATGTCTATCGGGATGTAGCCGTACTCGTCGATTATCAGCAGGTCCGCCTTGGCTATGTCGCGAAGCACCTGCTCGAGCCTGTTGTCGGCGACGGCCGCCTTCAGCATCAGCACCAGCGACGCGGTCTCGAAGTACCTGACCTTGTAGCCCCGCTCGGCCGCCAGCACGCCCAGTGCGATCGACAGGTGGGTCTTTCCGCGTCCGCATCCTCCGTAGAACACGAAGTCCTGGGCCTGCCGGACAAACTCCAATGACACCAGGTCATCGACGGTGTAGCCGTCTGGGAAGGACACCTCGCCGAAGTCGAAGTCCGCGACCGACTTCACGGCCGGGAATTTGGCCTGCCTCATGAGCCTTGCCTTCCTGTTCTCCTCCCTGGTGGCGTTCTCGCTCCTGATCAGCTCGCATGCAGCCACCAGCTGGCCTCGCGTGGCATCCTTGGAAAACGCCGCGATCGTCGACTTGGTGAAGTACATGGTCCTGGCCAGCGCGGCGAACTCCGCCTCGATCTGGCCCCTCGTCATCTGCTCGATGTCCATGGCTAGGCCTCCTTTGCGAAGACGGCGTCGTACATCCCGAGGTCGGGGCTGTCGTCGTATGCGATGGACCCTTGGCCGTTCGCCGTGCATGCGGCAGCCAATGCGACGTCAGCGCGGCTGGGGACGCCGCCGTCGGCGCCGAGCGCGGCCATCGCCGCTACCGCGGCCTCGTAGCCCGCATCCGCGCTGACGTCGCGAAGCATCCTGAGCATCGTGCCCCTGTCGGCCCTGCCCATGGAATCCATCGACCTGGCCAGCGATTTCGGCAAGGTCGCCCTGACGGCGCTGTTCTGCCATCCGCCCGGCTTCCTGCAAAGGAGCGCCAGCTGCGACATGGGGTCGCTGGCCTTGGTGGGCGCATCCCCGTATGCTCGGTCGAAGGCGGCGATCTGCGTGCCCTCGCCGTCGTAGAAGGCTACCCGGAATGCGCCCAGCTCGACGATCACCCTCTCCTCGCCGTGGTCCGGCCCGAGCGGGTAGCGGTGTCTGCCGTCGAGGCACGCGTCGCCGTACTTGTCGGTCTTGGCCGTGACTATCTTCGCGACGCGGAAGGGCTTCGCCGGCAGGTCGGCCATGGCCACGCAGTCCTCCATGAACAGCTGGCGCTCGGGCTCCCCTTTGAGGTAATGGTCCTTGCCGGCGCGATCCAGGCACCTGCCGAGGATCCGCTTGTTGTAGGCGGGCAGGCTGTCGATGCGGGGAACGGGGACGAACAGGTTGCGCCGGATGGCCCCGACGGCATTCTCCACGGAGCCCTTCTCGTGGCCGGAGTTGGGGTTGCAGAAGGAGAAGTCGAACCCGTAGTGGGCGGCGAAGCGCGTGAACGTGTCGGCGGTGCTGACAACCTGGCCGACCCTTCTGCCGACGCCCGTGGCGTTGTCAAACACCAACCGGGTGGGCACGCCCCCGCAGAACTCGAACACGGCCTTCAGGCCCTCGCAGACGCATTCCGACGTCTCGCCCCAGAAGCATTGCGCCAGCGACACGTTGGAGAACGGGAAGGTGACCACCAGGTAGTGCACCTCGCGCATGACGCCCAGCACCCTGAAGTCGCACACGCCGAAGTCGACCTGCCCCTCGCCGGGCGCCCATTCGAGGTTGAGGAACTCGTCTTTGGCGCCTTTGAGCTCGGCTTTGCGCTTCTTGACGTAGGCCTGGACGATTGTGTAGCTGCCGTCGTAGCCGCATTCCGCGACGAGCCGGTCGAATACCCGCTGGGCCGTGTGTCGCTGCTTGGGGCGCCGCTTCCTGTCCTCCGCAAGCCAACGATCTATCGTCGCCTTGAACGGGTCAAGCTTCGAACCGCGCCTCTTCCTGGGCTTGACCTGAGGGGAGAAGTCGTCCATGTCGCGGTATTTGCGCACCGTGGGCTCGGAGATTCCCTCCTCCCTGGCTATCTGGGCGACGCTGTCGCCACGGGCAGCGCGCTGCTTGATTGCTAGAATAGTTGACATGCCGATCATTTCCTTTCCGGCCTCCTTGAGTCGATTACCGAAGCAATGACTAAGTTAGGCCATCCGTTGGAGGTGGTCGGCGCCTTTGCTTATGAGGCGAAGCAATCGTCGTGAAACCCGAAACTTTTATCTCGTGATTTCCTAAAAATAAAAGCTATCAAAAACAGGCGACCTCGAGGTGCGCGACATCGCGCATGAGCACCTGCGCGAGCGAGATGTTCCACTCGTGGAGCTCGACGGCGCGGTCCGCGTCGCCTCCACACGCCTCGAGGTAGGGCACGAGGCGCTCCTCGGAGAGCCAGAGCCCCGCCCACTCGCGGGTGCCGGTCGCCATCTCTTCTGCCATGGGGACTCCAAATGGGTAAAAATTGAGCCCCGGTGACTTGAATCAGAGGTCATCCCGGGGCCATCGATAGCCAGTGTACCCGCCAGGCGGGCTTCTAACAAGCTGATTCGCGGCCCCTACATCATCCCCTCTTGAATCCCCCTTGAATATCTCCCCCAAGTGTTCAGTTTTATGCTTCCACTGACAGGGGAGGGCCGGGCCAGTTGATGGACTCAAGGCATCGGTTCCCGCTCGCGTCCACGAACACCGACACGCCGACGTAGGCCCGCTCGGCGGGCCCGGGAACCCGGTAGGCCATCTCGGCCGGGTTGAACTCTACGCCGCCGTCCATGGGGTCCTCCCCTCGCCAGATAATCGAACATGTTTTCGTATTATCTGGCGGCGGAATGTGAGCGCCTGCGCGAACGACTTCGCGTCGGACATGTTCTCGAACCCCTCCTGGTGAATAGCTAGCAAGGTGGGTAAAACCGCACCTCCCCTCTCGATGTCGCAAGGGTTTCATTGCGGCGATACACCGACACCGTTCATCGTTGTTTCGGGTTCGTTCGCAAAGTCGTGAACACACTCCCCTCTTGTTCAGCGCATAATGGCGCACCGTATGCGGCCGTGCGGCCGCACGCTAAAGGAGAGGTGCCCGCACGGGCATCGAGAGAGAGGATGCAGCATGAACCTGAGAGAGAAGTACGGTGAGTGGGGCCTGATCCTGGGCGCGACCGAGGGCGTCGGCAAGGCGTTCTGCGAGAAGATCGCCGCCGGCGGCATGAACGTCGTCATGGTCGGCCGTCGCGAGGAGAAGCTGAACGTGCTCGCCGGCGAGATCCGCGAGACCTACGGCGTGGAGACCAAGGTCGTGCGCGCCGACTTTAGCCAGCCCGACGCTGCCGAGACCGTCTTCGCCGCGACCGAGGGCCTGGACATGGGCTTCATGAGCTATGTTGCCTGCCTGCACAGCTTCGGCAAGATCCAGGACACCCCCTGGGAGAAGCACGAGGCCATGATCAACGTCAACGTAGTGACCTTCCTCAAGTGCTTCCACCACTACATGCGGATCTTTGCCGCCCAGGACCGCGGCGCCGTGATCAACGTCTCGTCGATGACCGGCATCAGCTCCAGCCCCTGGAACGGCCAGTACGGCGCGGGCAAGGCCTTCATCCTCAAGATGACCGAGGCCGTGGCCTGCGAGTGCGAGGGCACCGGCGTCGACGTCGAGGTCATCACCCTCGGCACCACCCTAACCCCCAGCCTGCTGTCCAACCTCCCCGGCGGCCCGCAGGGCGAGGCCGTCATGAAGATCGCCCTCACCCCCGAGGAGTGCGTCGACGAGGCCTTTGAGAAGCTGGGTAAGGAGCTCTCCGTCATCGCCGGCCAGCGCAACAAGGACTCCGTCCACGACTGGAAGGCCAACCACACCGAGGACGAGTACATCCGCTACATGGGCTCGTTCTACCGCGACTAGCGGCTGCCGCGGCGCGTGCGCGAGGGCGCGTGCGGGTTCGCAGGTAGAGATGCGAGTGCGAGGGTTTCTTTGCGGGGGCGTGCGGATGCGGCGCCTGCGAGGGAATCCTCTTTTCATGGGTGGGCGCGGCGAGCGTCGGCGCGAGGGCGTGGTCGGTGCGAGCTGGCTCAAGAACCGCCGCGGTGCTCGGCCCTACGCCCTATCGCTCACTCCCGGGCTTCGCGCCGTCTTGATAACCGCAGCGATTCCACCCGTCATGGCAGACCCGGCGAGCGTTGCAAGCTCCTCCATGGGAAGCTCCGAATAGCTACGCTCCCACTGGTGATAAAGGGCCAAAAGGCCGGAGCAGAAGAACGAGACGAGCACGTCGAAGTACGGCCCCAGGTCCTCCGCCAGCCCCAGCGCGTCGCGCTTTGGTCGGTGAGCGCGGCACGGAGCACGCGGCGTATCCCGTCGGCCCAGCCCTCTGCGGCTCCGCCTGCTTCCCGAGCCCCCTCCGCGACGCCCTGCGACGCCTCATGCAGCCCACCGTCCACGTCAGGCCTCCCGCCTCGGGCGGGCAAAAAAATGCCCGCAACGATTACCGTTGCGGGCATTCTCCAAGGCCGTCACAAACCGGCGGCCCCTACGCTTTATTTGACCAGTCAGCTCCCCTGGTCTTGTTGGAGAAGCGCATCTATTACTTTGTTTTTCACGCTAACAAGGACTGACTCACAGAACCCCATGGGGACTCGCTGGGATATAGAAGTGCACCGAACCATTTCTCCCGCACGTTCGGAAACCTCAGATGCCAAATAAGTTCGATCTGCGGCCAGCTCTTTTTTGTCATGTACGGCAGACTCAATGGAGGTTATCCCTTGGGTTAGTCGAATCTCTTTAATTGATTCGTATGTCTTTGGGCTGAGGAATCCCATTGGCAAGGGAGAGTCCTTAATCGTATACGCGCCGTTAATACCCGAGTAGCGAAGCTCCAGACTATTTGTTTTTCTGTAGCTGGGAATCTCATCATCAGATGCATAGCCTTCAAGCTCTTTTACAGCCCAACTCTCGGTACTTGAATCTCCAGCGCGACGGGCGTTGACCTTCAGCTTAAAGAGGGCGTCGCTCAAGCTTATCTTTCCGTCTATCAGCTGGTCGACAGTTCCTTCCTCAGTGCGCCCGCCATCATGCATGTCTTTGTTGCCCTCGACCGTAATAGAATGCACATGAGCAAGGAACTGATCCCTGTCATAGTCCCAGGACTTGTCAGCATCGGCTGGAAGACCCAAAAAGCCGCAGACTGAATCCCTCAGCTCGTTGAGTCTGTATTTTGCTTCCTCATCATCAAGAACCAGAGCGAGTCTACTCGCGTCTATGGCTCCCGACATCTCGCTGGGCGTCATGCCTGGCAGCAGGACGGGAATGCACTTTGAGCCCAGCACCCATGCAGCACCCATCTCATTCAGTGACGCGGGGCTGGAGTAGTAGTTGCCCTTAGAAATCATGAGGATTACGTACAGTTCATAGTCGGTAAAGCAGTGTTTCAGAAAATCAAAAATGTCTTGACCGGTCGGAATGCCATATCCGAAGTAGGAAGAGCAAAAGAGACTGTCCTGGCTTAAGCCGACCTTTCGCAGAAGCTCGACCAGCTCCCTGACGAATCCTCGATCCCTTGACGAGTGGCTGACGAAGACCATTCGCCGTTTTGGTTTTTCTATCTTTGTTGAAACCAGTGATGTTCCGTTCTTCTCGAGATATTCGATAAGGCCAGGGATTTCCGACTCGAACTGAGAGTACGCATCGAGGTTGGTCACGTACTGGTTGCGCTGAATGGAGGGCATATTATCGTGAAGCCACGTCTGGAGTTCTCTTAGGGCGGCTGCCGCAGAGGCTCCATCACCGCTGGCGATTGAGCTGTCCAAAAGTTCGCAAACCTCGTTGACTATTGGGTTTGAGGTATAGTCGGTCAACGCCTTGGTAAAGGCGTTGATATGGGCTTTCACAATCTTCGGATTTTCCACCATGTCTCCGTTCGGATGCGGCTTCCTTGGATAAGTCGAATATGGGCCCTGAGCAGGGCCCATCAGCTCTACGCCGCCTTATAGTTCGTCGCCTGCGCCATGACCTTCTCGAACACTTCGTCGTTCCACTGCGGTGGGTAGCCGTTCTTGTACAGGAGCACGGTGAGGTCCATGTCCAGCTGGCTCTTGATATCCTCGCGCGTCGACCAGTCCGCGTACTGCGACTTGTCGTCGACGAGCGCCCGAATCGCCTTGGCAAGCGCTATACACTTCTCCTCGGCGTAGGGGAACCCATGCTCGTCGCGCACCTTCACAAGGATGTCGCAGAACGCTTTCTCCTCGTACGTGATTCCCATCTTCTCGAACGACTCTTGGTCTTCTCCTTCGCTTGGCTCTTCTTGGCCGCTCTCGCCATTGTGTCTCCAGTCATTTGTTTATCTGCGGAAAACCGCAGCGTAATACACCGGTTAATGATTCTACCAAAGAGCGCGGACACAATTGTTGCGTACTGTCCCGAAGCATTGCGCGGCGTCACCCCGCACGGGAGCGAAAGCGCCACGTCCTCGACCTTTCCGCCGCCCAGCGTGGGCAAGAGCCGTCGCGCGCTCAGGTTCACGGAACCTGTTCGCGCCATGCCCGCGTCCGCTCCGGCCCCTCCGCCTGCGTGCGCCTACGCCGCCACGGGTAGTTCCGATACGCGACGGTGTCCGGCGTCTACCCCGAGGCGAGCTTTGCCCCTTCGTGCAGAATTCCTGCACCGACTCGCGCGAGTTCAACGATATCTGCGATCGCGTCTATCGCTTCAGCGGCTTTATCTACTCCGGCGAAGCACGCAAGCTCATCCATGCCGCCAACGAGCACATCGGTGTCGACGTCTACAAGCGTGGCATCGAGTTCTATGTGGCCTTCCTCGCCAACCTCGAACATCTGTAAGACAGAACTATTCGATGAGACGCGCCGCGAAGCAGCAGAATAAGGGAGCGATCTAAATTTCGAGCAATGGGGCCGGACGGGAGCATTTCCCGTCCGGCCCCTTCCGGTCCCCATTCCCCGCGCCCTCGTGATCTACATTGCGATAGCCCGCTGGACAGGAACGATCTTGTCAAGCTCCGGTTCGATCCGCCTTTTCTCGGCCTCAAGGTCAAACGCCACCTGAGCGCGCAGCCAATAACCATCCGTCAGGCCAAAATAACGGCAAAGACGGAGGTCGGTGTCGGCCGTCACGCGACGTTTTCCCAAGACAATCTGCCCGATACGCTGAGCCGGAATCCCGGTCTCTTTCGCAAGGCGATATTGAGAAATGCCCATGGGAACAAGAAACTCCTCTTTGAGAAGCTCACCAGGAGTCACTGGCGACAGCAAATCGGACGAGGTCTCATCACTTGTGATAATCGACGATTTCGACATTCCAAGCCATCTCCTGTCTCCACTCAAAACAGACCCGATAGCGCTCGTTAACACGGATGCTATATTGACCGGCACGATCGCCCTTCAAAGCTTCCAGGCGATTGCCCGGCGGAACGCGAAGATCATCAAGCGAAGCGCAGATCTGCAGTTGGCGAATCTTCCTCAAGGCGACCCGCTCAAAAGGAATGAACTTCCTAATCCGCACACCCATTGCAAAGCGTTCAGTGTCTTCATCTTTATATGATGCAATCATAGTATCGCCTTACGTTAATAACGTCAAGCGTTTCTATAGAGTTACATCCCTATTATAGCGTACATTTGTTCGTATTTTCGAGAACAAACGTCCACGTCAATTAACCAAGCAAAAGCAATCGTTTGTAGACATCGAGGCCCTTGAGTAGGGTTTCCTCGTCAAAGAGCATGGTATCAGTGTGAAGGGCGCTCGTCGCATAAGCTGGGCAGCTGTCTGCGTCGATCGGGTTTTCTTGCGCCTCCGGCACGCCCGTGCCCAGCAAGAAGAACACGCCCGGCAGATGGCGCTGATAGAAGGCGAAGTCCTCGGCAATCAGCAAAGGCTCATCTACGAGCTGTAGTTCGGGCAAAGCCGGTGCAATGCGAGTGAACAACTCGGGGTCGTTGTCGACCGGCGGATAGCCCTCGGCAAAGTCGAGATCGTACGTGCAGCCCGTTGCAGCGCATGCCTCATCAAGCACGCGGCGCACGCCCTCACGCGCACGGTCGAACATGTCGTCCGTAAACACACGCAGACTGCCGGCAACATGGGCCTCCCCCGCCACCGCGTTGCAGACGGTACCGGCCTGCAGCAGACCAAACTTACCGATACAGGACTCGTCGGTGCCCAGCTCGTCCATCAGTTCGCGCTCGGCAACCAAGAACTTGGCAGCAGCCAGCGCCGCATCGTGCGACTCCTCGACCGGAACGCCATAGGTCTTAGCGATATGGATGCTCGTCCCGTGAATATGAATGTGTGTCTCACTCGAACGCGCCAGCAGCGGACCGGAACAACTCGCCAACGTGCCGGCAGGCAGATCGGGCCACACATGGAAGCCAAAAATGCGGTCAGCCCCATAGCGCTCGAACACACCGCTCTCGCATACCGTCTTGGCACCACCGGTCGTTTCCTCGGCCGGCTGGAACACAAAGAGAACGTTGCGCCTCATGGCGCCCGGCTGCTCGCGAATCGTACGGTCGACATACGTCGCGGCGGCAAGTGCCATGGCCATGTGTCCGTCATGTCCGCAAGCGTGCATCTTGCCGGGATGGATCGAGGCAAAGGCCGCTCCCGTCGCCTCCGCGATGGGCAGCGCATCCATATCGGCGCGAATCGCCGTGGCACGCGCGGCACCAACGCCAGCGTCGAAGAAAGCGCAGACGCAGCTGGGACACGGATGGGTCACCTCGCAAGCGAGCGGCGCCAACACGCCCTCGATATAGGCGATAGTCTGCGGAAGATCGAAATCGAGCTCCGGAATGCGATGGAGATCGCGGCGATAGCGACGGAGTTCTTGGAGCTCGGTCATAGAGAATCCCTTCGTGAGGCACATCTGTTGCAACTTATTGTGATACAGGATTGTGGCACACATGTTTCCAGCATATTGCTGCATTTTTTAAACGTTATATACGAATACTCTTGTTTGGTAAAGTGCAACGTGATAGGGTCTTTACCACTTGATAGAGGCGCGGGCACGAAGAGCCGCGGGCGAGCCGGCAGGCTTTGACCCCGTGGGGAGGCGAAACCCGCCGAACTGGGTTTTTCGGGCACGAACAACCTGGTGGGCCTGTGGGAAACACCCACAGGACTGTCTGCAGCAATGCGGGAGCGCTATCCGGACATTGGGTCCACGCTATGCGGATTCGATGCGCAGATGGCGCCGTCTGGATAGCGAGGTTTACGGGACATGGCATTGACCCCCAACGAGGCATATGCGGCCAAGCAGCCGTTTGTGGACAAGGAGACACTCGAGCATATCGTCGAGCAGTTCCCCACGCCGTTTCATCTATACGACGAGGCGGGCATCCGCCGCAACATGCAAGAAGTGCGCGACGCCTTTGCATGGAACCCGGGCTTTAAGGAATACTTTGCCGTCAAGGCCAACCCCAACCCGGCGCTCATCTCCATTCTCAACGAATACGGCTGCGGCTGCGATTGCTCGAGCTATACCGAGCTCATGATCGCCCGCTCACTGGGTATCACGGGACACGACATCATGTTCTCGTCCAACGACACACCGGCTGCCGACTTTGAGCTCGCCGACAAGCTGGGTGCCATCGTCAACTTTGACGACATCAGCCACATCGGGTTCTTTGAGCGCGTTGCGGGGCCCATCCCCAAGACGGTCAGCTGCCGCTTTAATCCAGGCGGCCTGTTCCAGCTCTCCAACGGCATCATGGACAACCCGGGCGACTCCAAATATGGCATGACCACCGAGCAGCTCTTCGAGGCCTTCCGCATGCTCAAGGCCAAGGGCGCCGAGGACTTTGGCATCCACGCATTCCTTGCCAGCAACACTGTCACCAACGACTACTACCCCAAGCTCGCGCGCATCCTCTTTGAGCTTGCCGTACGCCTGGAGCGCGAGACCGGCGCACACGTCGCCTTCATCAATCTGTCCGGCGGCGTCGGCATCCCCTACCTGCCCGAGCAGCAGACCAACGACATTCGCGCCATCGGCGAGGGAGTACACGCGGCATACGACGAGATCCTGGTTCCCGCCGGCATGGGCGATGTGGCGATCTGCACCGAGATGGGCCGCTTTATGATGGGCCCCTACGGCTGCCTGGTCACCAAGGCCATCCACGAGAAGCAGATCTACAAGGACTATATCGGTGTCGATGCAAGCGCCGTCGATTTGATTCGCCCTGCCATGTATGGCGCCTACCACCACATTACGGTAATGGGTCAGCCGGGCGGCGCCGACAAGGCCACAGCGTCCGTCACGAACACCTATGACATCACGGGCAACCTATGCGAGAACAACGACAAGTTCGCTATCGATCGCGAGCTGCCGCATATCGACATGGGTGACCTGCTTGTAATCCACGATACCGGTGCGCATGGCTACTCCATGGGCTACAACTACAACGGACGGCTGCGCTCGGCCGAGGTCCTGCTGCGCCCCGATGGCGCGGCCGACCTCATCCGCCGCGCCGAGCGCCCGGGCGATTACTTTGCCACGCTCGACGTGCTGCCGTGCGGCCGAGAGCTGCTGGCCAAGTCGCGCGCCGAAAGTGCACGCCGTCGCGCCAAAGACGAGCGCTTGGCAGTCGCAGCTCAATGGAACAAACGCATCCAGATCGCAGAGGCGAAGGGGAAGAACATGGACATCCGCAATCTCGAGGGCTCAACCGTCGCCCTAGTTACGCCGTTTAAAAAGGACGGCAGTGTCGACTTTGACGCGCTTGGGCGCCTTATCGATTTCCACCTGCAAAACGGCACCGACGCCATCCTCACCCTAGGCACCACCGGCGAGAGCGCCACGATGACCGACGACGAGGACAACTCCGTTGTCGCCGCGGTGGTCAAGCAAGTTGCAGGACGCGTCCCCGTCATCGCCGGCTCGGGCTCCAACTCCACGCAGACCATGCTCACCAAGTCGCTTACTTACCAGGGCTTGGGAGCCGACGGCCTGCTGCTCATTACCCCCTACTACAACAAGTCTAACGAAGAGGGTATCTATCAGCACTTTAAGACCGTAGCCGATGCCGTGGACATTCCCTGCATCCTGTACAACATCCCCGGTCGTTGCGGCTGCGGTATCAGCGAGCACAACGTAGAGCGCCTGGCCGCACATCCCAACATCATGGGTATTAAGGAAGCCTCGGGCGACGTCGCCTACGCGGCCAAGATCGCTCACCTGCTGTCAGACGACTTCCGCATGTACTCGGGCGAGGACGCGCTTACCGTGCCGCTCATGAGCCTGGGCGCCTCGGGCACCATCAGCGTGTGGGCCGATGTTCAGCCGCAGCTCGTGCACGACATGTGCCACGCCTATTTGGACGGCGACGTGGAGCGCGCCCGCGATATCCAGATTGCCGGTCAGCCGCTCATCAATGCCCTCTTTAGCGAGGTCAACCCCATCCCCGTTAAGGAAGCGCTCGCCCAGATGGGCATGATCGAGGCAAACTACCGTATGCCGCTGTGCCCCATGGCAGACGACACGCGATCCGCACTTACCGATGCTCTGAAGGGAGCTGGTCTGCTTGATTAAGACCGTCATTATGGGAACGGGCCGCATGGGCTCGCTCATCCGCACCACCGCCGAAAGCATTGTCGATGCCGCCGGGCAGCCCGTTTTTGATATCGTGGCCCAGATTGGCTTCGATTTGAGCGAGCTCGAGAACGCACCGGCTGCCGATGTGATTATCGACTTCTCGAACGTCGCGACCTTCGACGCTGTCGTCGCCTATGTCGAGCGCACGGGCGCGGCGTTGGTCTCAGGCACCACAGGCTACACCCCCGAGCAGATGGACCGCCTGCGTGAGCTGGGCCAGAACACCCGCGTTATGCACTCGGGCAATTACTCCATCGGTATCGCAGCCCTGCGCCATCTGGTAGCGCAGGCTACACGCGAGCTGCCCGGCTTTGACTGCGAAATCGTCGAGACGCACCATAACCAAAAGGTCGACGCCCCCAGCGGCACTGCCAAGTTGTTGCTCGACGCCGTCGTCGAAGCCGAGCCCGAGGCAGGCTACCACCCCGTCTATGGCCGCGAGGGCATGTGCGGAGCACGCGATCCCAAGGAGATCGGCATGCACTCGCTGCGCGGTGGCACTGTCGCCGGCGTCCACGAAGTGAGTTTCTTTGGCCAGGACGAGGAGGTCACGCTCACCCACCGCGCCACGAGCCGTCAGATCTTTGTCAACGGCGCCCTGGCAGCCGCGCAGAAGCTCGTCGCCCGCGAACCCGGCTTCTATACGTTCGACCAGGTCATGTTTGCCTAACCAGGTATCAACCGAATCCACCCAAAGGAGAGATAGCGAATGAGCAACGCAGCCGAGATGGATGCCCAGGAGATTATCAATTACATCGCCACCGCGCCTAAAAAGACGCCTGTCAAGCTGTATGTGCGCGAGAAACCCGGCATGAAGGTTGCCTGGGGCGACGCACATGTCTACGGCGGCCGTCGCGGCAAGACCGTCTTTGGCGACTGGGACGAGCTCAAAGCCATCCTGGACGCCAACGCCGATTCCATCGATTACTACGACGTCGAGAATGACTGCCGCAACTCCGCCGTCCCCATGCTCGACCTTAAGGGCATCAACGCCCGCATCGAGCCGGGCGCGATCATCCGCGACCGCGTCGAGATTGGCGACCGTGCCGTCATCATGATGGGCGCCATCATCAACATCGGCTCCGTTATCGGCGAGGGTTCCATGATCGATATGGGCGCCGTGCTGGGCGGTCGCGCCACCGTGGGCAAGAACTGCCACATCGGCGCCGGCACCGTGCTGGCAGGCGTTGTGGAGCCCGCCAGCGCCACGCCCGTCATCATCGAGGACGATGTCATGATCGGCGCAAACGCCGTGGTCCTGGAAGGCGTGCACGTGGGCAAGGGTGCTGTAGTTGCCGCCG
>CAJLAN010000018.1 GCA_905204635.1 uncultured Collinsella sp.
ATACCAGTCAGGGTCTCGCGAAGCTTCTTCATCACAGGGCCGATCTCGGTGTATCCAGCCGGGAAGGTCACGGTCTCGTCGGCGCCGTAAACCTTGTTGTCGATTTCGCCAACCGGAGAGATGACGGCAGCGGTGCCGCACAGGCCGCACTCCACAAAGGTGCCGGCCTTGACCTCGGCCCACTCGACGGGGCGCTGGTCAACGGTCATGCCCAGGTCCTGAGCAACCTGAACGAGCGAACGACGGGTGATAGAGGGCAGGATGGAGTCGGTGTGCGACTGCGGAACGACGAGCGTGCCATCCTCTTTCACGAACAGGACGTTGGCGCCACCGGTCTCCTCGACATAGGTGCGGGACTCGGAGTCGAGATACAGGTTCTCGGCATAGCCCTCGCGATGGGCCTCCATCGTGGGCTTAAGGGACATGGCGTAGTTCAGGCCGGCCTTGATGTTGCCGGTGCCGTGCGGTGCAGCACGGTCATACTCGGAAACGCGCAGCTTGACGGGCTTGAGGCCGCCCTTAAAGTACGGACCGACCGGGGTCACGAGAATGCGGAATGTGTACTCAGGAGCGGGAGCCACGCCGATCACGTCACCGGAGCCGATCATAAACGGACGCACGTACAGGGTCGCACCGGAGCCGAAGGGCGGAACCCACGCGGCGTTGGCAGAAACGACCTGCTTGACGGCCTCAACGAACTTGTCCTTGGGGAACGGGGGCATCTCGAGGCGCTGGGCAGAGTTATACATACGCTCAGCGTTCATGTCGGGACGGAAGCAGACGATGCTGCCGTCCTCGGCGGCGTAGGCCTTCAGGCCCTCAAAGACCTCCTGGCAGTAATGGAAGATACCGCCGCACTCGGAGACATGCAGGGTGTGGTCGGTGGTCAGGCCGCCCTCGTCCCACTCGCCATCCTTCCAATGAGCCTCGTAGCTGTAATCGGTCTTCATGTAGCCAAAGCCGAGGCTACCCCAATCGATATCCTTCTTCTCGACAGTCATATGTCGCTCCTTACATACACAGTTGCATACTCGCGAACCCGCACGCAAGGACCGAGGCCGACCGCGTCGCAACGTCGCACGCCCGGAGCGTAGAGCCGGACGGGACACGCGAGCAGCATCAAAGCCGATGGCACGTCGATTCGCATGCACGAGATTGTACTCCCCGCACGCGTCTGATAAAACGCTTTTCTTTAACTAAGTAAAGTATTTTCATTTGACCGAAGCAAAAAGGCCCGCCACCGTAAGCGGTGACGGGCCTCAACTGTACGGTCTGCGCGCTGGCTCGAGCTAGGCGTTCTATTTACCCAGCTTGGCCTTAACCAGACCGACCACGGTCGGGATGATCGACACGGCAACGATGCCGATAATCAGCAGCTCAAAGTGCTCCTGCACAAAGGGAATGCCGCCAAAGAAGTAGCCCAGCAGCGTAAAGACCGTCGACCAGGTAATGCCGCCCAGCACGTTAAAGACGACAAAGTTGCGCCAGTGCATGCCGCCCATGCCAGCGATAAAGGGCACAAAGGTGCGGATAAACGGGAAGAAGCGACCCAGGAAGATGGCCAGGTGACCCCACTTGTCCAAGAAGTCCTCGGACTTTTTGATGCGCTCGGGCGTCATGGCCTTGACCTTGCCCGAAGCGATGATCTTGCGGCCAAAGAAGTGACCGATCATAAAGTTGCACTGATCGCCCAAAATGGCAGCGGCCCATGCGGTGGCCAGAAGCGCCACGATGTTAAAGCCGCCGTTGTGGGCAAAGAAACCCGAGGCGAACAGCAGCGAATCACCGGGAAGGAACGGGAAGAACACCACGCCCGTCTCGATAAAGATGATCAGGAACACGCAGCCGTAGGCCATAAGCGGGCCGGCGGCGATCCAGCTGGCGATCGCGGTGCGCGGGTCCTTAAGCAGCTCGGCAATAAAATTGATGAAACCCATGAAGTAAAACCTCTCAGTTGTGGGCGCGGATACGTCCAAGTTGACCAGTATACGGTTGCGGCGCGGGCGCGGGCCAAACCCCTCAAAAGTCTTACTTCATTACCAGCAAGTTTGCATAACTGACACTTGTCGCCCAAAGCAAAGCAAGATCGCCCTTCCTAATCCCTAGCGAATCGCTATACTTTATTGAATCGCATTGTCACGGTGCTAAGGGAGGGCGGCCGGTGAGCTTTATCAACACCATTCGAGAGGACATCAAGACCGTCCAGGCGCAAGACCCCGCCGCGCAAAACGGTCTGGTCATCTTCCTTTCCTATCCTGGCCTGCACGCCAAGTGGAATCACGTGCCCGAGCACTGGCTGTGGGAACACGGCCATCGATCGCTTGCCCGTGTGCTCTCGCAGTTAACCCGCCACATCACCGGCGTCGAGATTCATCCCGCCGCGCAGATTGGCAAGCACTTCTTTATCGACCACGCCATGGGCGTCGTTATTGGCGAGACCGCCATCGTGGGCGACGACTGTGTGCTCTACCAGGGCGTCACGCTCGGCGGCACCGGCAACGAGACCGGCAAGCGTCACCCCACCCTGGGCAACAATGTCACGGTGGGCACGGGCGCCAAGGTGCTTGGCAACATCCACATCGGCAACAACGTCAAAATCGGCGGCAACTCGGTCGTCGTCAAGGACGTGCCCGACAACTGCACCGTCGTGGGCGTGCCCGGGCGCATCATCAAGCGCAACGGCTGCCGCGTGTTCGAGGAGAGCTTCGACGCCAAGCAGCATCGCGAGTACATGCCCGACGATGCCGCCGAGCAGAGCGCCCTCAACCGTCAGGGCATCACCGAAAACGCCCGTCGCGTCAAGGAACTCGAGCAAGAGGTGGCCGAGCTCAAAGCCCTCGTCGCCAAGCTCGTGGACGAGCGCTAGAAGCGGACGGCCACCGACAACATTGACGCCAACACAAAAGGCGCGCCAGGGAATCCGCCCCCGGCGCGCCTTCTTTTCGATGTGATATGCGGGGCTGCCCCTTTGTCTCCTTATGCGAACTGGCTTAGGTAGAGGTCGGCATAAGCACCCTCGGCAGCCAGCAGCTCCTTGTGCGTACCCTGCTCGATGATATTGCCGTGATCCATGACCAGGATGAGGTCGGCATCGACGATTGTCGACAGACGGTGCGCGATCACAAAGCTCGTGCGCCCGCGCATGAGCGCGTCCATAGCACGGCCGATGGCGAGCTCGGTGCGCGTGTCCACGCTCGACGTCGCCTCGTCCAGGATGAGGATCGCCGGGTTGTTGAGCAGCACGCGCGCGATGGTCAGCAGCTGACGTTGGCCCTGGCTGATGCTCTCGGCATCGTTAGCCACACGCGTGTCGTAGCCCTGCGGCATGGTGCGCACAAAGAAGTCGACCTGAGCGGCACGTGCAGCCGCGACAATCTCCTCGCGCGTCGCCTCGGGACAGCCATAGGCGATGTTCTCGGCAATGGTGCCATCGAACAGCCAGGCGTCCTGCAACACCATGCCAAACTGCTGGCGCAGCTCGCCGCGGTCCATGCGGCTCGTGTCCACACCGTCGAGGGTAATGCGACCACCGTCGATCTCGTAGAAGCGCATGAGCAGATTGATGAGCGTGGTCTTACCCGCACCCGTGGTTCCCACCACCGCGATCTTCTGACCCGGCTCGGCGGTAAACGACACGTCGCGCATAAGCGGCTTGTCGGGCGAATATCCAAAGCGCACGTGCTCAAAAGCGACACGGCCCTCCACCTTGCCCGGCAGCTTGGCGGCGGCCGCCGGCAACGGATCGGCTTCCATCTCGGACTCGTCGAGCAGGTCGAACACGCGCTCGGCGCTCGCCAGCGCGCTCTGCAGCGAGTTAAAGGTAAACGACAGCTGCGTCATGGGCTCGGACGCCTCATAGATAAACTGGAAGAACGCCTGGAACACGCCGACGGTCATATGCCCGGCAACCAACATGCTGCAGCCCACAAGCGCAATCACGATTTGCGCCAAGCGGCCAATAAAGCGCACCGCGGGACCGACGGCGTTAATCATAAAGTCGGCCTTGGTGCTCACGCGTGCCAGCTCCTTCGAAGCCTCGTGCACCTCGGCAGAGCTCTGGAGCTCGCGGTTAAACGCACGGATCACCAGACGGCCCGAGTAGCCTTCCTCGACCGCGCTCGTAATCTTGGACACCCACTCCTGGCGCTCGCCCGTTACATCGTGCGTGCGGCGCGAAACGACCTTCGTCACCAGCAGCGAAAGCGCCGTAAAGAACAAAAAGACGAGCGTGAGCGGCACGCTAAACACGAACATCACGCTCACGGCGCCCACCACGGTACCGATCGACACCAGAAGCTGCAGCAAGCCGCGCTGCATGCTCTCGGACATCTTGTCCAAGTCGTTGGTCGCACGGCTGACGACCTCGCCGGGACGATGCGCATCAAAGTAGGCAAGCGGCAGACGGTTGAGCTTTTGAGCGATGCGGTTGCGTAGGCGCAGGTTGAGGCGCTCGGCAACGCTCGACATCAAAAAGCTCTGAAGCGCGTAGAACGAGGCGGCGGCGGTCCAGATCATAAAGTAGATAAAGATGGTCCTGCCGCAGTTCTCCCAGGTAATGCTGAAGGTAGCGTTGTTGGCAAACGCCAGCTTCATGTGCCCCCACAGCTCATCGATCACGCGGGCGCTGTAAGCCGGCGCCGCGGTGTTAAAGATGACATAGAACATGATGCTCGCGAACACGATATAGAAGCGCCAATGGTCGCCGGCGGCCTCGCTCCACAGGCGGCGCACTGTCGCCCAGGTGTCGCGGGGCGTCTCGTCCTCGTCCTCGTCGTCAACGTCGCGCATGCGCTCCGCCTCGGCGCGGGCGCGCTCGTCCTCGGCGCGCTCGTTTTCCTCGTAGAGTGCCTGGCGGCGAGCCTCGCGCTCCGCCGCCTTGGCGGCTTCGTCCAGGTCGGGCGCGACGCCCGTCTCCTCGACTGTCTCTGCAACCGCGGCGCCATCGGCGATGCCCTGCTTTTTGAACTCCTCGGTCATGCTACTCACCTCCCTTCATCTGCGATTCCGCAATAGCACGGTACACCTCGCAGGTTTCCATGAGCTCGTCGTGCGTGCCTAGGCCCACGATCTCGCCGTCTTTGAGCACCACAATCTGATCGGCATGCAAAATAGTCGAGATGCGCTGGGCGATAATGAGCACCGCGGCATCGCGCGTCTCGTCCTGCAGCGCATGGCGCAGCGCCGCATCGGTCTTAAAGTCCAGGGCTGAAAAACTGTCGTCGAAGATATATAGATCGGCGCGCTTCATGAGTGCGCGGGCAATGGCCAGGCGTTGGCGCTGGCCGCCCGAAAAGTTCGTGCCGCCCTGGGATACCGGTGTATCGAGCCCCTGGGGCTGATCGAGCACAAAGGTGCTCTGGGCAACCTCCAGCGCATGGAGCATGTCAGCCTCGGTCGCGCCCTCGTTGCCAAAGCGCAGGTTGCTTGCAACGGTGCCCGAGAACAGCCACGCCTTCTGCGGCACATAAGCGATATGCCCGCGAATCTCACCTTGCGAAAGGTCGCGCAGGTCAACGCCGTTCAGGCGAATGGCGCCCTTCGTGGCATCGTGAAAGCGAAGCAAGAGCTTGGCCACCGTCGACTTGCCCGAACCCGTCGAGCCTACAATCGCCGTGGTCTGGCCACGGCGACAGGCAAAGCTCAGGTCGCACAGGGTGTCCTCGTCGGCATCGTCAAAACGGAACGACATATGGTCGAACACGGCAACCGCATCGGCACCGTCAACAGGCTCCGCCGCGCACGTGTCCAGCGTGCGCTTGCCGTCCACGATGCTCGGCTCAATCTCCAACACCTGCTGCGCACGGTTCAGACACGCCGCGGCGCGCGGAAGCGTCAGAATCACCATCTGCGCCATCATCACAAAGAACAGGATCAGGATCGCATACTCCAGCACGGCCGAGATGCTGCCGATCTGCATGGCATGGACACCCACGCGGTTGCCGCCCACCCACAGCACCGCCACCTCGGCGATGTTCATCAAAAAGAAGCTGGAACTGTCGAGACCCACAAACAGGTGGTTGACCTTGATGGCATTGGCTGCGTAATCGCTAAACACCTCGTCCAGGCGCTGCTCCTCGTGGCGCTCCTTGTTAAATGCGCGGATGACGCGCACGCCCACGATGTTCTCGCGCAGCACCACGTTCATGCGGTCGATAAAGCTCTGCAGGCGCATAAAGATCGGCGCGGCGTTGGCAACGGTAAAGACCGCCGCCACCAGCACGATCGCAACGACCACACCCAGCAGCGTGCCCATGGCAGGATCGATAAACCAGGCAAAGATGATGCCCGCCACGGCCAAGAACGGTACCGGCAGCACCAGCTGAATCGTCTGAAGGACAGCTTGCTGAATCACGTTGATGTCGTTGAGCGAGCGCGTGATCATCGAACCCGTGCCAAAGCGCTCAAAGTCGCTGGCGGACAGCTCGAGCGACTTGTCGTACACGGCATTGCGGATATCGCAGGCCACGTTGGCGGCCAGGCGCGCCGAAAGATAGCAGCCCAGCACCGTGCCGCCGCTGGCCATGCCGGTCGCGATAAGCATGTACAGGCCGTTGCGTAAAATATAGTCGACATCGCCCGTGGTAATACCGGTGTTGACCATGTTCGCCAGCATCGTGGGAACCAACAGCGTACCGACGTTATCTATCAGCACCGCAAACAGCGTCACCGCAATCAGACCGCGGTACGGCCTCATAAACCTCATTAAGAGTCGCATGTGTCCCCCTCGCCCTTATCGTCAGCCTCGTTCTCGGCGGCCACTTGCCGTTTAAATGCCTCGCACTCTTCGTTCAGAACATGGGAGAACTTACCGACCAAGCGCATGATCTCGCGCTGTTCCCACGGCTCGAGTGCCTCGAATGCCTGTTGCTCGGCTTTTTGCGCCGGCAACGCGTAGCGCTTGGCAAACTGCACGCCTTCTTCGGTCAGTCGCACAACCTTGTTCTTACGACTGCCCTCGGCAAACTCCAACGTCGCAAGCCCTCGCGCCCTAAGCGTCTTAATCGCCGAATTGATGGTCTGTTTGCTATAGAACCATTCGCTTGTCAGACGACTTACAGCAATGCTCCCGCCCGCCGTACTGGTGTCGACGAGCATCCAATAGGCACAGTCCGAAAGACCGCAGGTGCGCGCGAACTCCGAATAGATACGGTCAAGCCCGTTGAGCATCCGGTCGAAATCGACCAGGCTAACTGCACTATTCATCTCTCCCACCATTCGATAGTCCGAGTTTTGACTAATTTGTTTTTAGATTAGTCCGAGATTTGACCATCGTCAATAAGTTCGTTATATATGGTCGGCTCTACATTGCATATCGACAGAAAAAGACCGCCGGCGCGGGGGCGGCGCCGGCGGTCACGCGAGAATAGCGATGTATTTGCCCGTTAGGCAGCGACGGCCTCGTAGACCGTGGCGCCCGAGAAGCTGTCGTGCAGGCTCTTGCCGCAGATCCACGGCAGCTCGACGACCTCACAGACCGTGTTAACCAGCTCGGAGCAGTCAGTAAAGTGGCCCTTATCGTTGAGGGCCTCGCAATCCTGAACACGCCAATAGCCATCGGTGTGCGTGATGTAGTACTCGTGATCGTCGATCGTCACAAAAGCGCGCGTCTTGGAACGCAGCAGCTTCAGAAATCCTTCGAAGTCGGTCTCGACGACATCTCCAGCCTGGAACATGATGTTACCTCCTGGCCCGGCGCCACCATGGCGCGTTGATAAACGTTGGTGCTCCTTTAGTAAAACCTTTATCAGAGCTTATGCGCGCATCATTTAGGCAAGTGGTAAAAAACCGCAGGGTAGACGGGATAAAACGTTTAACCATCCCACCGGTTTGTCACATTCTGGCTGAAGTTTTATGCAAACCAACTTTTCCACTTGGTAGCTTGCATTGTTTGGGGCCGACTGCGCGATTACGGTTTTGGTTCGGCGGGTAAGAACGAGGCATCGAAACCAACGTCAGGAGGACCCATGGAGACCATCGAAGCGCTCATCCACCGCCGCAGCTGCCGCAAATACAGCGATCGCCCTGTCGAGGCCGAGAAGCTCGCACGCATTATCGAAGCCGGCCAGTACGCGCCGAGCGGCATGGGACGCCAGCCGGTCACGTTCGTCGCCGTCACCGACCCCGCAACCGTCGAGCGTCTCTCGCAGCTCAACGCCCAAGTTATGGGCAGCGAGGGAGATCCCTTCTACGGCGCCAAGACCGTTGTGGTGGTGCTCGTCGACCGCAGCGTGCCCACCCATCTGGAAGACGGCTCGCTCGCCATGGGCAACTTGCTCAACGCCGCCTATGCGCTGGGTGTCGATTCGTGCTGGATTCACCGCGCGCATGAGGTCTTTGACTCGCCCGAGGGCCTGGAGCTGCTGGCCAGCTGGGGCCTGCCCGCCGACGGAAGCCTGCGCGGTGTCGGTAACTGCATTCTGGGCTATGCCGAGGACACGCTACCCGAGGCAAAGCCGCGCCGCGACAACGTGGTATACGTCAAGTAGCGCGGGAGTGTCCCAAACTGCCGGCAGAAAAGGAACGTCCCCTTCTGCCGGCAAGCTATGTTGATATTTGAGTTGTCGTCGCTTCGCTTGTCTGGGCCGTCTCGGCTTCGCTGCCTTGTTCGTCCTCGTCCTTTTGCGCATCGGCGATGGTGGAGGCCGCCGCAACGATACCGCGCTGGGGCGCGACGCCCGTCTGGGCCTGAGCGCCCTCGACAATTTCTGTACCTACATGCGCGAGCTCGGGCGATTTAAACATTGCGTCCAAGTTGGCGCCACCGCCGGCGTAGCCAAGCGCAGCGAGTGCGATGACGATCACTGCAACGGCGGCCACGATCGGCACGTAGCGATGCCAGCCGGCGGGATTGAGCCCGCTGCGGCGAGCCGCCCCGCGGCTGATGTAGCCGAGCGTTCCGTCGTGCTTGAGCTTTGAGCCCACCACGCGTTTGCGGCCCCACAGCGAGGACTCTGTCTGCATTGCCAAGCGGGCGCTTGCCGAAGGATAGCCGTATTTAGTGCGCTTGAACGAGCCATCAAACCCCGAGGCGTGTTTGCCCCACGTCACCGATGTCGTGCGTCGGTTAACCGGCGCGGCGCTCCGCCTTCTGCGGCTCGGTTTTGAAGTCTCAGCCATATGCCCTCGCACGCCGTAACCAAATCGAAACAATAACGCTTTGGACTGTAGCACACGCGTCGCGCGCGGTCACGGGCGCCTCGCTCAACGGTCATCGTCCTTCAGCAAGCGCCACAGTGTTGTACGGCTTATGCCCAGCACCTCCGCCGCACGGGTTCGGTTGCCGTGGAGATGGTCTACAACCAGATGCGCGATATCTCGCTCGGTATCGGCCAGCGGTCGCAGGATATACAGGTCACTTTCGAGCGTCGGGGCGCCAAAGGTTGCGGTCTTAATCACGTCCTCTTGGGCGAGCACTTCCTCCGCCACAGCGCGGTCCACCGTGCCCGTCCCCGCCAATATATACAGTCGTTCCGAGACCTCGCGGAGCTGCAGATAATTGCGCGGCCAGCGGTAAGCATCGAGCGTCTTCGTCGCCGCGGCAGACAGCGTGGGTGCTGCTGTCTCAAATGCATCAGCGAGATATTCCAAATAGCGCGCAACCTTCGTCGACGCGGCTCCCTGCTCGGCGATTGCCGGCGCCACGCTCACCGCGCAGGCGAAGCGCTCGGTCACAAACGCGGCTTGATCACTTTCGCCGCCGCCCGGCATGTCATTCGCTGTCAGCACCACATGGCAGCGCGTCGCCAACGCGGTGTCGGTCATCGTGGAGACCAGCTCGCGGAGGCGCTGGGGGCCAACCGCGTTCCAGCCCTCAATGCAAAGGGTCAGCCCCGTTTGGAACAACGGCGATTCGGCGCTTTTGAGCACATAGCGCCAACCGCGCTCGGTGAGCTCATCGAGCGCAACGGAAACAAAGGGCTGACCGGCAAAAGGACCGTCCAGATAGAGGCGCTTGGCGATCTCGACCTGACCCGCTCCCAGCTCGCCCTCGAGCATAAGGGGCACACCGCGCGCGTAACTCTCTGCAACCGGCGCAGCCACCGAGGCCGCCCCCTCAACGATGCCGTACGCGCTCGATTCGTAGCGGGCCTCAACCTCGTCGGCGTTGAGCCACTCGATGCCCGCGTGCGCCGCGGCGCCGCGCACCTCGCGGACCACGACGACCCAAAGGCCCCCGCCCTCTTTGTCGGTGGGGCGAACGGTCAGGTTCAGGCGCGCACCCGCACGTCCCATAACCAGACGCGCGCCGTCTCCTATACGGTCGAGGCGCTCAGCGACAAAAGCCGCCACATCCCGCTCGAGCGCCGCGTCATTCATGGTCGAGATCGCGACGTCCCCACACGCATCGATTGCCAATGCCGAGGCCCCGGCAGCAGCCAGGGCCTCGGTCAAGATGTTCAGCTTGGCATCGCTATCCATTATTTGCCCCTGTCCGCAGCGACGTGCAACCGCCAACGGTCGCACGACCGAGTGTTTCAAAATTGAACGATATTGCTCACCAAACACTATAGGGCAGAAAGCGCCGTCCTGCGAGTATAGGCGTTGCCCCGCATCGCCATCCTGGCGGGGCGATAAGAGCTCTTCGGGACTTATAAACCTGCGGACAAGCCATACCCGCAAGAGCTCCTATCGCTCCACCGTGAGAATGCGCTCGCCAGCACGCAGCACGCAAACAAGCTACTTCTCTACCAGATTCCCAGCACGTGTTGCATTCCCAAACTCATGCACGCAATGCCAATCCAGCAGCAAAAGCCCAGCGCGATGGGCTTGCCACCCTTTTTGACCAGCTCGACGATATCGGTATTAAAGCCAATTGCCGCCATGGCCATCACGATGAAGAACTTCGACAGCTCCTTGATGGGCGCCGTAAAGGACGCGGGAAGCTGAAGCACCGTGGTGATCACACTCGCCAGCACAAAGAACAGCACAAACACGGGAAACGCGCGTTTAAGCGAGAACGTGCTCCTAGCGTCGCCGCCAGCCTTGCGCGCCAGATGCATCTGCCAGCAAGCAAGCGCCAGCGTGATGGGAATGATGGCCAGCGTCCTGGTGAGCTTGACCACCGTGGCGCTCTCGAGCACATTGGCGCCGGGATGCATGCTGTCCCAAGCGCTCGCCGCAGCCGTTACGGACGAGGTGTCGTTGATGGCGGTACCGGCAAACAGGCCGAAGCCCTCGTTGGTCAGCCCGAGCATGCCGCCAAGCGTCGGAAACACGAGCGCCGCGATAACGTTAAACAGGAAGATGACCGAAATAGCCTGGGCAATCTCGCGATCGTCGGCATCGATGACGGGTGCGGTCGCGGCGATGGCAGAACCGCCGCAAATCGACGAACCCACACCCACAAGCGTCGCGATCTTGCCCGGCACGTTCATAACGTGGCAGAGCACAAAGGCGATGACAAGCGAGGTCGAGATTGTCGCCACGATAATCGGCAGCGACTGGGCGCCCTTGGACAGAATCTGGGAGAGGTTCATGCCAAAGCCAAGCAGGATAACCGCGTACTGCAAGACTTTTTTGGACGTATAGGTGACGCCAGCGGCGAGCTGTTCGCGACGATTCTTGGGAAAGACGAGCGCCAGGACCATGCCAAAGAGGATGGCAAATACCGGACCGCCGACCACCTCAATTTGTTTGCCGAGCAGCGTCGCGGGAATGGCGATGATTAGGCAGAACAAGACGCCTTTCCAGCGCTCGCGTACGATATTTGCCAGTTGCATATGGGATTCCTTCTTTCTATTTCACGTTTGCGACGGCTTATGATACGGCAACATTGAGCGCAGCCTTGCGCAAACACAGACTAAGATGCCGCAATAGTTCTCGGGTGACAGCCGAATTACCCACCGCGGAGAGCTGATTCGCGGCATAATTAACAACTGACATATGAGTTTGATAGAACAGTTGCGAGGCGCTATGGAAGAATCGATGCACGTCGGCGAGCAGGAAACGAGCCTACAGGACCAGTCCTACCACACCATTCGACGCAAAATCGTCTACCTGGACTACAAACCGGGCGAAAAGCTGGGCGTCAAGCAACTTTGCGACGACCTGGATATGGGTCGCACGCCCGTGCGCGAGGCTTTGGTTCGCTTGGCGCAGGAAGGCCTGGTGCGCACCGTGCCCCAGAGCGGCACCTATGTCTCGCCCATCAACCTCACCCTTGCCGAGAGTGCCTGTTACATCCGCGAGCATCTGGAAAAGCAGGTGATTGTGGAGTGCTGTGCGCGCGCCACGTCGGCCGGCATCGAGCAGCTCGACCGCGCCATCGTGCTGCAGGAAAAGGCCATGGCCGAAGAGGATCGCATCGGCTTCTTTTTGAGCGACAACCTCATGCATCACATGATTTTTAGCATCGCATGTCGCAGCACCGTGTGGTCGTGGCTCGAAGAGACCAATGCCGACCTGGAGCGCTTCCGCTGGCTGCGCGCCGCCACGCAGGTTCTCGACAATCAGGACATCGTGAACGAGCACAAGCAGATTCGCCGCGCTATCGCCGGTCGCGACCCCATCGAAGCGAGCTTTTTGGTCAGCAAGCACCTGCATATGATGTTCCGCAACCAGACCGAGGTTCTGGACCAGTTCCCCGAGTACTTCGAGACCAGCAAGCTCCGCTAACCTGCCAAATTGGGACAGGTTCATTTTGGCAGGTTTTATCTGGGCAAATGAAACAAGGCAACGGAGCCGGGCCTTGGTCGCCAGAATGGCGGAACCAACTACTCCACGGTAACGCTCTTTGCCAGGTTGCGGGGCTGGTCGACGTCGCAGCCGCGCAGGATGGCGACCTCGCGGGCGAGCAGCTGCAGCGGGACGCTCGCCGTGATGGGGCTGAACACGTCACGGACTGCTGGCACGCGGATAATGCAGTCGGCGATTTTGTTGATCTCCTCGTCGCCCTCGGTGGCAACGACGATGACCTTGGCGCCGCGCGCCTTGCACTCCATAAGGTTCGACACGGTCTTGTCGTAGGTGGCACTCTTGGTGGCCACGGCGATGACAGGGAAGCCCGGGTCGATCAGGGCAATGGGGCCATGCTTCATCTCACCGGCGGCATATGCCTCGGCGTGCAGGTAGCTGACTTCCTTGAGCTTGAGCGCACCCTCGTAGGAAATAGCGGCACCCATGCCACGGCCCACGAACAGCGCCGACTGCGCGTCCTTGCACAGCAGGGCAGCCTCATGAACGGCCTCGGTTTGGGTATCCAAAATCCACTGGATCTGCTCGGCCGTATCGGAAAGCTCGCGGAACAGCATGCGCGCCTGCTTGGTGGTCAAGCGGTACTTGACCTGCGCCAGCAGCAGGGCCAAAAGCGTAAGGCTCACGACCTGGCCGATGAAGCTCTTGGTCGAGGCGACCGCGATCTCCTTGTTGGCCTTGGTGTAGATGACGCCGTCGCTCTCACGCGCCACGGGGCTGCCCACCACGTTGGTGATGCCGAAGACCTTGGCACCCTTGATGCGCGCGTCGCGAATGGCGGCAAGGGTATCGGCCGTCTCGCCCGACTGGGACACGGCAACGACAAGCGTCGTCGGCGTAATGATGGGGTTGCGATAACGGAACTCGCTGGCCGCCTCCACCTCGGTGGGGATGCGAGCCCAGCCCTCAATGAGATTCTTGGCAATGAGGCCAGCATGATAGCTGGTGCCGCAAGCGATCACGTAGACGCGGTCGATGTCGTTGAGTTCCTCGAGCGAAAGGCCCAGCTCGTCGATGTCGAGCTCGCCGGCCGGCGTCATACGACCAACCAGCGTGTCGCGCACGACGCGCGGCTGCTCGTGAATCTCCTTGAGCATAAAGTCGGGATAACCGCCCTTTTCTGCCATGTCCAGGTCCCAGTCGATGTAGGTGACCTTGGGCTCGATAACGTTGCCGGCCTCGTCGGTGTACTCGACGCCTGTGGGCGTGAGCTTGGCAAACTGACCGTCCTCGAGCACCACGACATCGCGGGTGGCGTCGATGAGCGCGATGACATCGGAGGCGACATAGGCGCCGGTCTCGCCCACGCCGACCACGATCGGGGAATCCTTGCGGGCCACGGCGATCACGCCGGGCTCGTCAGCGCATACGGCGGCCAGACCATAGGCACCGACCACGTGGGTGCAAGCCTCGCGCACGGAGGCCATCAGGTCGTGCGTCTCGGCATAAGCCTCTTCGATCAGATGCGCGAAGACCTCGGTATCGGTCTCGCTCTTAAAGTGGTGGCCGCGGCCCTCCAGCTCTTCGCGCAGCTCGGCGAAGTTCTCGATGATGCCGTTGTGCACCACGGCGATGTCGCCGGAGCACGAGGTGTGCGGGTGCGCGTTGGCCTCGCTCGGCTTGCCGTGAGTGGCCC
>CAJLAN010000019.1 GCA_905204635.1 uncultured Collinsella sp.
CTCGGATACCAGCGAGAACGAGCCGGTGATGAGCGCCTGCGAGGCGATGATGGCCGCCACGGCCGAAAGCACGATGGCAAAGGGGCGCAGGGGCTCGGGGAGCATCATATAGAACGGGTTGACGATGTCCATCGCGAGCATCTGGGGATTGGAATTGTTGGCAAGCAGCCAAGCACCCTGACCCAGATAGTTGAGGATGAGGGCCGCTTTTACGAACGGCCAGGATGCGTAAATGTTTGCCTTGCCCACGTGACCCATGTCCGAGTAGAGGGCCTCGGCGCCGGTCGTCGACAGGAAGACAAAGCCGAGCACCATGATGCCCGAGTGGTTGATGGGCGAGAACAGAAACATGACGCCGCGGATGGGGTTGAGCGCGCGCAAGATGGACAGGTTGCCGAGCATGTTGAACAGACCGGCGCCTGCCAGGAACAGGAACCACAGCGTCATGAGCGGACCGAACAGCTTACCGATTGACGAGGTGCCGGCGCGCTGCATGGCAAACAGGCCGCAGATAATGATGATGGTAATAATGATGACGTTGGTTTGCCCGTCACCCAATAGCGCGTGGCCCCACTCGATGGTGCGCAAGCCCTCGATGGCCGTGGTAACCGTGACGGCGGGGGTGAGGATGCCGTCGGCGAGCAGCGCCGCGCCGCCGATCATGGCGGGGAGAATCAGCCATGGCGCCACCTTGCGCACGAGACTGAACAGGGCGAAGATGCCGCCTTCGTTGTGGTTGTCGGCCTTCATGGCGATTACCACGTACTTGACCGTGGTCACGAGCGTCATGGTCCAGATGACGAGCGAAAGCGCGCCCAGGATCATGTCCTCGCTGACGGTACCGATGCCGCCGTTGTTGGCGACGATTGATTTTATGGTGTACATGGGGCTCGCGCCGATGTCGCCATAGACGACGCCGAGCGTTACGAGCAGCATGCCAGCGGAGAGGGGGATGGCTCCGTGCCCGCCTTGCCCGCGCTGGTCTTGGAGGTTTGCCTCCAGTTTATTGTGTGCCACGAGGACTCCCTTAGACATCCGGTTATCTGTCTAGGACAAAAAACTTTATGCCGTCTTTATACATACAAGAGCAGTTTGGCACATCGGGTTATTTTAGACAATAATCCTCAGCTGGGGATTATTTATCTACGCAGGTAGCATTTCAAAGCAGGGGCTTTTAAGCACGTACTGTCTGGGCGATGCCAGCCTTGGCGTTTGCGCGTTTGCCGGCGAGTTCGCAAAAAATCGCGCCGCCGATGATAAGCGCGGCGCCCATCAGGCGGACCGGTGTTATGGCTTCGCCCAAAAGGACGGCCGAGAACACGACGGCCGAAAGCGGCTCGAGGTAGCCGACGACCGCGACGGTCTGGACAGGCAGCTTGGCGACGGCACTAAAGTAGAGCAGGCAACCGATGCCGGTGTTGACGACGCCGAGCATAGCGACGGCGCGCCAATCGATGTCTGCGGCGACGCCGGCGGACAGGAATGAGGGAGCGCCCTGCGTGATGAGCGTGAGGACCAGCGCGGTCACAAAGGCGGCGCTCACCTGGAGCGCGGAGTTCTCGAGGCCTTCGATGTGTGGCGCACCCTTGCTAGCGATGACCATCAGCGCATAGCAAAATGCCGAGGCGATGCCGCAGGCGATACCCGCAATGGGCATGTTGCCGCCTAGACCTTGCGCTGCAATGAGAAAAGCGCCGCAGGCGACGGCGATAAAGCCGGCGATTTTGCTGCCGGTCAGTTTTTCGCCAAAGATGAGTGGGGAGAGCGCCATAACGATGATGGGGCCGCAGTAGTACAGCAGCGAGGATACGCCGACGCCGATCGTCTGGTAGGCGCGGAACAGAAAAATCCAGCTGGCGCCCAGCGCGGCTCCCGAGAGGAGGAGGGCTGCGGCTTCGCGGGGGCGAGATGGCGCCTGCAACTTATGGCGTTGGGTGATGGCGAGAATGGTGACAAGCGAGAGTGCGCCCAAAAACGTGCGTAGTAGCACGATATCCGAGCTCGGCAGCGCGATGGCAGCGGCGATGATGCCGTTGGAGCCAAACAATAGCAATGCTGCTAAGTACGTAAACAGTCCGTTGTTCATGCACTGACATCCCCTCTATATCCGAGCATGTTCACTATGGGTGAACTGGCTATAGAAGAAAAGTGAATATAATGCATAGATAACATGACAAAAGCTCATGCATAGGTGGAGGGTTGCCGTGGAAACGAATGTTCAAAAGATGCAGGTGCTGCTCGAGACCGTGCGCGCCGGCAGTTTTACGCGCGCCGCCGAGCGGCTGAGCTATTCGCAGTCGGGCGTGAGCCGTATGGTGGCCGATCTTGAGGCCGACTGGGGCTTTAAAGTTCTCGATAGAAGCCGCGAGGGCGTAGTGCTTTCTGCCGACGGGCGGCAAGTTATGCCGGCGATCGAGGCGCTCTGTGAGGAATTCACTCGCTTGCAGCGACGGGTGGATGAGATGCGTGGGCTCATGCGCGGCAAAATCTGCATCGGTACGTTTTCGAGTGTGGCGACCCACGTGCTGCCGCCGGTGATTGCGCACTTTCGCGCCGATCACCCGGACGTCGATTACGAGCTGCTGATGGGTGATTACTCCGAGATTGAGCAATGGGTGGCGGAAGGCCGCTGCGACCTGGGCTTTATTCCGCGCGAACCACGCGGCGCCGGCATGGCGTCGCGGCCGTTGGTGCAAGACGAGCTGATGGCCGTGGTGCCAGCGGACTCCTCGCTTGCCGCGGCGGAGGTCGTCTCTCTTGCCGATTTGGCCAACGAGCAGTTTATTCTGCTGGAACGCGGCACCGATGACGAGATTACGCCGCTCTTCCGTCGGGCGGGGCTGGCAGTGCGCTCAAAACTGTCGACCTGGGATGACTATGCGATTATGGCTATGGTCGAGGACGGCCTGGGTGTGAGCATTCTTCCTGCGCTCATCTTGCGTCGCTGTCAGTTCGATGTTGCCGTGCGCCCACTCGAGGGACATCCTCATCGGCAGATCAATGCGATATATCGCACGGCTGACGTTTCGCTTGCGGCGGCTCGTCTCCTTGAATATCTCTAAAGGCGCGTACCTGTTGTCCACTTTGGGACAATCCTCGGGGTTCGGTACGTTTTCTTATGAAATTGAACTTTCGAATGAGGTGCCGCGTTATACTGCTGCCTAAATTGAACTCTGGTTCAATTCGTGTTCTATAAATTGAACTTTGCCAGCAAGGAGGTTCCTGTGGCCCAAGAGACGTTTAGCGATCGCCTGCGACAGGCTATGTCCGATCGCGACGTTCGCCAGTCGGACGTGATCCGCGCATCGGAGATGCTCGGCAAAAAACTCGGCAAGAGTCAGATGAGCCAATATGTGAGCGGCAAGACGATCCCGCGGCGCGATGCGGCTGAGCTGCTCGCCCGTATTTTGGAGGTCGATGTTACCTGGCTGCTTGCCGGCGACGCCGGTCAAGGCGAGGCATCATCACCCCGCAACGATTCCAAGCCCGAACCCCATCCCTCAGCTCAAATTGCAAGGAGCACTACCATGCGCACTTTTTCTAAATCCACCAAGCTCGATAACGTCCTGTATGACGTTCGCGGCCCCGTCGTCGACGAGGCCGCCCGTATGGAGGACGAGGGCGAGCGCATCCTCAAGCTCAATATCGGCAACCCGGCGCCCTTCGGTTTCCGCACGCCCGATGAGGTCATCAAGGACATGCGCCAGCAGCTGCCCGACTGCGAAGGCTATTCCAACTCGCGTGGCCTGTTCTCCGCGCGCAAGGCGATCATGCAGTATTCGCAGATCAAGGGCCTGCCCAACGTTCAGATGGAGCATATCTACACGGGCAACGGCGTGTCCGAGCTCATTCAGCTTTCGATGAACGCGCTGCTCGACAATGGCGACGAGATTCTGATCCCCAGCCCCGACTATCCGCTCTGGACGGCGTGCGCAACCCTTGCTGGCGGTCATCCCGTACATTATCTGTGCGATGAGCAGGCGGATTGGTATCCCGACCTGGAGGATATGGAGTCCAAGATCACGAGCGCGACCAAGGCCCTCGTCATCATCAACCCCAACAACCCCACGGGTTCCGTCTATCCGCGCGAGGTGCTCGAGGGCATCGTCGAGGTTGCACGCAGGCATCAGCTGATGATCTTTGCCGATGAGATCTACGACCGCCTGTGCATGGACGGCTACGAGCACGTCTCGATTGCCTCGCTCGCCCCCGACCTGCCCTGCGTCACCTTTAGTGGCCTTTCCAAGTCGCACATGATTGCGGGCTATCGTATTGGCTGGATGGTGCTTTCGGGCAACCAGCGCTGCATGAGCGACTTCATCATGGGTATCAACATGCTCTCCAACATGCGCCTGTGCTCCAACGTGCCGGCTCAGTCGATCGTTCAGACGGCACTCGGTGGTCATCAGTCCGTTAACGACTACATCCGTCCCGGCGGCCGTGTCTACGAGCAGCGCAACTTTGTGTATGAGGCGCTCAACAAGATTGACGGCATCTCGGTGGTTAAGCCGCGCGCGGCGTTCTACATCTTCCCCAAGATGGATGTGAAGAAGTTCAACATCACCGATGACGAGCAGTTCGCCCTCGACCTGCTGCACGAGAAGAAAATCCTGATCACGCGCGGCGGCGGCTTTAACTGGGCCGAGCCCGACCACTTCCGCATCGTGTACCTGCCGCGCATGGAAGTGCTCAAAGAGTCGCTCGAAGACCTCGCCGACTTCTTCGATCATTACCGCCAGGCGTAACGGCAAAGGTAGCCTGTAATGAAACGGTCGGCCCGCAACGGATGCGGGCCGACCGTTTTCTGTCTAAGCCCGTGCTGTTAGCACTTGTCTCGTTGAGCGGGCGAGGTTCGCGTGTGAGCGGTAAGTTCTATTCCAAAATGGAATACAGTGGGCTTAAGCTGGAATTGATGTCCGGGTACCTGCTTTTCTAGAATGTTTTCAACAAGATGAAAGGCGGTTCCAACCAATGATTATCGATGCAAATTCCTACTGGTTCGACGAGCACATCTTTCATGACGAGACGCTCTGCGAACAGTTTTTGGCCGAGGTACCCCGCGCCTATGACACCGAAGGCTATCTGACCATGAATTCCGCCGGCAAACGACAGATCGTGATCGAGATGCCCGCCGGTTCTCCGGGTCTTAACTACATTGAGGGCGACTACACCCTCGAGAAGCGCTTGGCCGATATGGATGAGGCGGGGGTCGACAAGGCGATCCTCAAGCTCCCCGGCTGCCACGAGTGGATGTCGCTCGAGATGTGCCGGCGTTTCAACGACGGTATGGCTGCTGACGCGAAGGCGTCAAATGGCCGTCTGATTCCGCTTGTCGCCGTGCCGCCCTTTGGCACCAAAGCGAATTTGGAGGAGCTCGACCGCAGGCTCGACGATGGTTTTGCGGGCGTGCAGCTCTGCGCTCACTACGGCAAGCGCTATCTCGACGACCAGGTCTTCTCGAGCTTTTTCGAGCACCTGAACGAACGCCATGTCACCGTTTACGTGCACCATGTTCCCGTGCCGGTCGAGAACGAGTCGCTTCTCGCGTACGACAACCTTCGCCGCTCTTATGGCCGCTGCGTCGACCAAACTACGGCGATCGGCCGAGAGATCTTTGGTGATTTCTTTGAGCGCTATCCCAATATCAAGATGGTCCACTCCATGCTCGGCGGCGCATACTTTGCGTTCAAGGAGATGCTGCTGCCTCATGGTCCCAAGCGCCCTGATGCTTCTGGCCGTTTTCAGGTCGATACCGAGACCGTTTCCAGGCACCTCGAGAACAACATCTATTTCGACATGTCCCATGCCCAGCCTTGGGGCAAGACACTCCTCGCCTGCGCGGTTGACGTGCTGGGTGCAGACCATATTGTTTTTGGCACGAGCTATCCCGTCAAACGCGAGTGGCTCACCGAGGGTGTCGCCTGCGTTCGCGCTGCAAATCTGAGCGATACAGACAGCGACCTTGTGCTTGGCGGTACGGCGCAGCAACTGTACGGTGTCGAGTGAGCGGCAATCAGAGGGGAGTATCTGCCATGGGCGAAGGAGAGATGAGGGCTGGGGCCGCTCGTGTGGCCATCGATCTTGGGAACGTGTTGCCGTTCGACGGTTTCGACGAACTCCGTCATGAGGTCTTCGCCCGTGCCCTTATCATCGAGGGGACGGGGCGACGCGCCTGCGTCCTTTCGCTTGAGGTCACCTCGATCGCTCCGGCTCTACTCGCCGATCTGCGTGAGGTTGTTGAGGATGCCGCCAATTGCAGCGGTGCTTATTCTTGGGTGGTTCCTACCCACACGTTTTCCATGCCTCACGTCCGCACTTCCGGGCATCTTGCCGACGATGCTACCCGCAATTGCAACGAGCGCTATCGCGCAGCGCTCGTCGCTGCCGCCCGCACGGCTGTCGAGCGCGCTGTTGCGGGCATTCACTCTGCCACGCTCGCCACTGTGGAGGGCGAATGCCCCGTGAACGTTAATCGCGACATTGAGACGCCTGCCGGCTGGTGGTTGGGCTCGAATCCCAGGGGGTTTGCCGACCACACGATGCCCGTACTCGCCATAAGGGATGCCGGGGGCGAGTATGTTGCCGTGCTCGCGACGGCGGACGTTCAGTCCTCCGTGCTCGACGGGTCGCGCGACTCCGAGGGGAGGCGCATGGCGAGCGGAGACCTCTTTGGTTTTGCCGCCATGTCACTCGAGCGCGAGCTGGGCGGCGTTGCCCTGTTGCTGCCAGGCGCCGCGGGCGACCAAGGTCCGGCGGAGCGCGCCATGAACGTCATGTTCGATGCGGCCGGCGTTAAGCAGACGGTCGATGCCCATGAGGACGGATACCGCATGCTGCACCAGCAGGGGCAGGCCTTGGGCAATGCTTTGATCGAAGCCGCTCGCATGGCGCGTGAGGATGACGCTACCGGCATTGATGCCCGCACGGTCGACGTTCTCCTGCCCGCTCAGACACGCGCCGATTTTCACTCTTTGGCTCCGCACCGAACGTATGAGTTTCATGCCGCTGGCGAGCAGCGCACGAGGGTCTATCTGCTCCGGCTGGGAAACGTCGAGCTTGTCGGCGTACAACCCGAGGTCTCGAGTGCATTCGGCGCCACTGTGCGCGCCGCCCGGTCCGGCTCTGTGTTCTTTGCCACGCTCGTCAACGGCGGACAGAAGTACCTACCGGCTCCCGACGCGTACGAAAAAATCACCTATGAGGCTATGAACTCCGGTTTTGCCGCCGGATCCCATGAGCGCCTCGTCGAAATCATCATTGCCGCCTTGAATGCGGCGTGACACAGAAGGAGAACGTGCATGAACATTGGACACGCGCGCCGCAAAATTACCCCACAGGGCGACATCTACCTGATTGGCTACCGCAATCTTCCCAACCGTCTTGAACCTGCGACGGGCGTCCATGATGACGTCTTCGCCAACGCCATCCTCTTCCAGCAAGGCGAACGTGAAGTGTTTCTTTTTAATGCCGATGTCCTCGAGTTCGAGGAAAGCATGGCCGAGGAAGTCAAGACAATGCTCGCCGAGCGCTATGGAATCGACCGTGACTGCGTTTTGCTCTCGGCGACGCACGACCATACTTCAATCGTCGCTTACCACCGCAGCTGGTGGACGGGAAAATTCGACGAGAACTACTACCGCTGGTTCCTCGATACCATTTGCCAATGCTTTGAGGAGTGCCGCGCCAACGCACAGCCCGCGATTTGTCGCTTGGGCAAGCAGGTCATCACCGGTTTCTACGACAACCGCATCATCCCAGGTGAACTCGCCGACAATGAGGTCATTGTCGTATCGTTCTTCGATACCGAAGGCAAGCCATTTGCGGGCTTTGTGAACTGGGCGGTGCATTCCGCTTGCGTCGGACCCGACTGCACGGAGCTCACGAGCGAACTCGCCGGTCTTACCGGCAAAAAGCTCGCTCAGAGTCTTGGTTACTATCCGGCCATGGTCGTCGGTGCTGCTGGCGACTGTAGCGACCGCAATTTTCGCCAGGGACGCGGCATTCCCGAGGTCGAGCGCGTTTCGACCGGTCTTGCCGAGGCGATTTCCCAGATCAAGCTCGATCGCGAGGTCGTTCTCGACCGCATCGAGCCTCAGACGTTCTATCACACCGTTGCCCATGACGACTTTTCGCTCACGCTTAAGTGTGCCGTCATCAGTTTGGGCGGCCTGCATCTCTTTGTGTTCCCGAGTGAGCTCGGCAGCGACTTGGGTATTCGCATGAAGCGCGAATGCCCGGTCGAGGGAATAGTTTGTGGTTACACCAACGGCTATTTCGAGTATTTCCTTCCGGCACGCGAGTACGGCCTCTCCTTTGAGACCGAGCGTACTCAGATTCCCCAGGGCGAACCGGAACGTCTGTGTGGCAAGTTCTGCCAGACGACGAGACTTCTCGGCGCAGCAGATTCGCGTTTGTAGACCTGATTGCGTGACATGGGCCAATGAGGCTCGCCGCCATGTGATCGGCATCTTCCATCTTCTCTGCCGTTTCGCATCCCGGGCGTACGTGCGTCCGCGGATTTCAAAGGGGGAAGCGGGTTCCTTGCCCTCCCACGTCGACTACGGAGGCATGAAATCGATGCTATACCCCGCTCAGAAAAAGGAGAATTCCATGAAATACCAGAAGCTTTGCGATGAAATCATCACAAAGGTCGGTGGTCGAGACAATGTGTTAGACGTGAGCCACTGCATTACGCGTCTCCGCTTCCACCTCAAGGATGAATCGCTCGCCCAGACCAATGAGCTTAAGGCGACGAAGGGCGTCGTTGACGTCATCCAGGCCGGCGGACAGTATCAGGTCGTGATTGGTGCCACTGTCGAGGCCGTCTACAACGACCTTGTTCAGATTGGCGGGTTCGACTCCAAACCCGCACTCGATATCGATGAAGGCGACGACGTCAAAAAGGGCGATCCATTCTCGCGTCTGCTGGCCATCATCTCCGAGATTCTGCAACCGGTTCTTGGCGTGCTTATGGCCGGTGGCTTTATCAAGTCGATGCTCGCGCTCTGCACGGTTGCCGGTTGGCTTGCCAAGGACAGCAATACGTATGTGACGCTCTCGGCAATCGGAGATTCGGTCTTCTATTACTTTCCGCTAATCATTGGCTGGACGTCGGCCAAGAAGTTCGGACTTAAGCCCGTTATGGGAATGGCGCTCGGCGGTATCCTCGTCTACCCGACGCTCGTCGCCCTTATGGGCGGAGATCCGCTCTACACGCTCGGCGCCGGCACGGTCTTCGAGTCCAATGTCTACGGTGATATTTTTGGCATCCCGCTGATCATGCAGAATTACTCATCGACGATTCTGCCTGCGATCTTTATCGTCTGGATTGCCTCCAAGGTGCACAAGGCCCTTTCTAACGCGCTGCCCGCGCTTGTGAGCTCGTTCTTCTCCAACATCCTAACGCTCCTCATTTGCGGCATCCTTGGCCTGCTTGTGGTCGGTCCGGTCATGACGGTCCTCTCCAACATCGTTGCCCAGATCATTCTGATGCTCATCAACTTCCAACCCGCCATCGCCGGCTTTGTCATCGGCACGTTCTGGAGCCTGCTCGTCATGTTCGGCCTGCACTGGGGTATCATCCCGCTGTGGTTCCTCGATGTCGCAACCTACGGCTATGACCTCATTAACCCGCTCGTGTATGCAGGCGGTTGTGCCATCGCCGGCGCTGTGCTTGGCATGATCATCCGAACCAAGGACTCCGAGGAAAATGCTGCCGTCAACATTCCCGCCCTTGTCTCTTCGATTTTCGGTGTCAACGAGCCTGCGCTTTACGCCATCTTGCTGCCGCGTAAGCGCCTTATGTGGGCAACCTTTATTTCCGCTGGTGTAGGCGGCGCCATTGCCGGCCTCATGGGTGCCAAGCTCTATGCCTTCGGTGCCTCCGGCCCGCTCGGTTTCCCGAGCTTTATTAACCCTGCCGGCATCGACACGGGTCGCTTTCGTTCTGGCTCTTGTCGCCGCTATGGTGATCGGTACCAAGAAGGACGAGGGCGGTAAGGCACTCAACATCTCGGTGGACTAGTCTTTCTGCGCACTTTGATTAAATATGCCTCGGACGGCGACGTGCCGCCCGAGGCATATTTGTGTTTTGTGCCGCTGTCATCGTGTTTGCGGACACAGGTCTGCGGTTGTGGAGCAGCGGGGATTATGACGGGCGTGCCACGGTGGAAGACGTACGGTCGCCCTGCAGGAGCTGACGGTAGGGGAGGAAGCCGATGAACGAGACGACCGCCTGCGAGTGCGCGGCGTTCCGCTTGAGGTAGAGCCTGACCTCGGAGGTCGCCGCGGGCTCAAGCGGCACCAGGGCTACCTTTCCGCTGGCAAGCGATTCCGCCGGCTTGCGCATGAGGAATGAGACACCGGCGCCGCGTGCGACAAGAGAGATGATGTTCTCGGCTCGTTTGCCGGTGAACGTAACACGTGGGCCAAATCCAGCTTCGCGGCAAATGGAAAGGACGAGCTCGCTTACGAACGAGCCTTGGGGAAGCATGAGGAAATTCTCGTCGATAAGGTCGTCTATCTCGACGGTGTCACGTTCGGCGAGTGGATGGTCGAGCGGAAGGAGCCGGTCGGTCGTAAAGGGAATCTTTTTGAACTCCGGCTCGATGGCGCCGCTGTCACGGATGAAGGCCAGGTCAATGTCCTCGTGTAGGAGCATGCGCTTGAGTGTGTCGCCCTCGCCCTCGATGAGCTCGACAGAATATGAGGGGTTCGCCTGCTGAAAATCGATGACGGCGTCCGTAATCCCATAAGGGGCCATAATGGGGATAGAACCTACGGTGAGGTGCTCGAGCGGCTCACCTGCACCTATTTGAATGGCGGCAAGATAGCGATGCTGAAGCGTCGCAATTTTTTGCGCATAGGGGAGGAGCGCTTCACCTTGCGCGGTGAGTGTTACGTGGCGCTGGCTTCGATCGATGAGCTTGCAGCCGAGTTCGTGCTCCATTGCCATGATGTGCTTGGAGAGGGCTGATTGCGACATGAAAAGCAGTTCCGCCGCATCAAGAAACGTGCGTGACTGCGCTAAGATGGCGAATTCGCCAAAGCGGCTGATATCCATAGGGAGGCCTCCGGTACCCTCATTTTGGCGGGTGGCCTAAACCACGACGCCGTTGCAGTGGTCGATTTCGTGCTGGATGATTTCGGCGGTGTAGCCCGAGAAGTTTTTGATGCGGTGAACGAAGTTCTCGTCCAAATACTCCACCTTAATGCGACGATAGCGGGTACAGGGACGCTCGCCGATCAGCGAGAGGCATCCTTCGCTCGTCTGATAGGCATTGACCTGCTCAAGAATTTGAGGGTTGTACATCAGGAGTGTCCTGTTGCCGTCCTTTACGCAGATGATGCGTTTGCGCACGCCGATCATGTTGGCGGCGAGGCCCACGCACTCGCGCTCATGCTCGTGGAGTGTATCCAGGAGATCCTGCCCGGTTGCGGCATCGTCGGGTCCCGCGTCTTCGGAAGGCAGACGCAAAAAGAACTCGGATTTCATGATGGGTTTAATCATGGCGGGCTCCTCATGTCTTATGCTTTCGTGGACTTTTAATAATAGCGCGGAAGGAAAGCTGTGCGTCCGCGTTACAATCTTTCGACGTTGGACCATGTTGCCAGATTCGTCGTGTACGGCGTCTGGCGTAAGTCTAGGGCTCATTTTCGCCCTGGACTGTTCCTCTGGGGCGATGCGACTGTCGTTCCAAGAGGAAGGAAATGCATGGGGAGCAAATCTCAGCAACAAGTTCAAGTAACGCCATCGGCCACTGCGGCGATTCTCGTCGTAATGTATATTGCAGCCTTTGTTGCCGCGTTTAACGAGAACATCATTAACGTGGCGTTGCACGACATTATGGCAGCCTTTTCGGTGAGTGCCACCACGGCACAGTGGCTCGTCTCGGGCTACATGATCGTGACGTCGATCTTTACGGCCATCATGGCCTTCCTGTCCGGCCGTTTCTCGACGCGTAAACTGCTGTTTTTCGCATGCGGATGCATGGTCGCCGGCGAAATCCTGTGCCTGGTCGCTCCGTCGTTTAGCGTTTTGCTGCCAAGCCGTATTTTGCAGGCTGCGGGATCGGGCATCTTGTTCCCGCTCATGATGAACGTGGTGTTGTCTTGCGCCCCGCGCGAGAAGCTCGGTCTGTATCTGAGCCTGGGCGGTGCCTGCATTACGCTGGGGCCGGCGTTTGGACCTGTGATCAGCGGTCTTATGTGCACGTTGTTTGGCTGGAGGGCGGTGTTCGTAGTGCCGCTGGTGGGCGGCATTGTGGTCGCTGCGGCGGGCGTAAAGCTTGTTCAGAATGTCGGAGAGCGCTCGAACGCCACGCTTGATATTCTGTCGGTTGTTTTGCTCGCTGCCGGCATTACGGCATTTGTGTATTCCGTAGGCGAGTTCTCGACCAATCTGATTGCCGGCATCGTGACGCTCTTCGCCGCCCTTGTGCTGCTCGGCCTGTTTGCGGCCCGCCAGCTCAAACTTGAGCATCCGGTGCTTAACGTGCGTCCCATGGCGAGCGTTCGCTTTTGGCCTGCGTGCCTGCTTGTGGTGGTGTCGATGATGACGACGTTCTCGATGAGTGTTTTGTTGCCGCTCTATTTTGAAGGTGCCTACGGCATGACCGCACTTGTTGCGGGCCTGCTCATTTTGCCGGCGATTGCCTGCAACGCCGTGACCTCGATTGTGGGCGGACGCGTGATGGACGCCCGTGGCGCATGGCCGCTGTTGCCGGTCGGCTTTGCCCTGATTGCCGTGGGGCAGACTGCAATCTCGATGACGGCGGCAAGCATGAACATCGGCGTCGTCGTGGCGCTGACCGTTGTGGTGTATGCCGGAGTCGGTTTGGTGCTGAGCCCCTCGCAAACGGCCGGCTTGGAGACGCTGCCTGCCGCTGAACATCCTCACGGAACGGCATTGCTTAACACGTGGAATATGATTGCCGCGTCGTTTGGCCCGTCGCTGTTTATCGGTCTGCTCTCGAGTTCTGCGGCGACCGCCGGCACCGCTGGCGCTGCGACGGACGTTGCCCAGGCGATTGGATTTGCAGCTGCCGTGCGTGTGGCGGCTGTAATTGCCGTGGTCGGGTTCGTGGCGTCGCTGGTGTACGCTCGTCGCGAGTCACACATGTCGCATTAATGTGTGCACATAGATTCTGCAGCTAGATTGGATGGCGACACCATAAACTAATGGACGTTTTGCCGAGAGGCATGAATGTTTAAAGCGCAAAGAGTGCGCGACGGGCCCCGCGAATGGGGCGATGATGCCCGAGAGGGCCAAGAAGGAGTCTCATGTCCGAGAACGAAGAGATCATGAACGAGACCGAGAACGAGACCATGGCTGCCGAGGTTGAGGCATAGAAGGCGAAGATTTTCTCACACTCCGAGGTTGAGGCAGTCGAGCCCGTGGAGACCGAAACTGCCGAGGTTGAGGCTGCTGACGAGGTTTCCGCCGAGGAGGAGGCCGAGGTTGCCGAGGCCGCCGTTGATTACGATGACGAAGAGCTGATGGACAAGATGCAGAAGGCCGCCCGTCTGCTGCGTAGCCGTCGCTTTGCTATTTCCAAGGAGGAGGAGGCCAAGGCCGAGCGCATGGCGAACATCGAGCGTGCCATCAAGCTCCTTGACCTTAAGCCCAAGATGGAGCAGAAGGAAATGTCCGACCTGCTGGGCATGCGCCTTCGTGAGCTCGATGGCCTGATGGCCGAGGCCGAGGCTGCCGATCTGGTCGGCCGCATCGACGACGCCGAGGGCGATATGCGCAAGATCGTCGTCTTCGCTGCCGAGGATGCCGCTGAGGGCCTGGTCGAGCTTGCCAACAAGAAGGAGAAGCTCCTGCCCGAGCTTTCTTACGAGGAGGCCACCGAGCTGATGGCTGCTCTCGATAAGGTCATCGCTCCGCTCGTCGCCATGGGCCTGGACGAGGACCGCGGTCCTCGCGGCGGCCGTGA
>CAJLAN010000020.1 GCA_905204635.1 uncultured Collinsella sp.
TGTAGAAGATCTGGCTGACGGTGCAGGTGCCGCGGCCCAGGAAGCGGGCATCCTCGAAGTGCTCGGGGTTGTACTTGGGGTCGAGCATCTTGACGAGACCCTTGATATCGGTCGACTCGTCGCAGCCGTTGTTGTTGAGGGCGCGGACGTCGGCGATGATATCGGCCATCTTGTAGATAGCGTTGTCGCCGCGGTCGGGAGCGGAGCCGTGGCAAGAGGTGCCGTGAACGTCGACGCGGATCTCCATACGGCCGCGGTGACCGCGATAGATGCCGCCGTCGGTGGGCTCGGTGGAAATGACGAACTCAGGCTTAATGCCGTCCTTGTTGTAGATGTACTGCCAGCACATGCCGTCGCAGTCCTCTTCCTGGACGGTGCCGACAACCATGATCTTGTAGCCCTCGGGGATGAGGCCCATGTCCTTCATCATCTTGGCAGCGTAGGTAGCAGAAGCCATGCCGCCCTCCTGGTCGGAGCCGCCGCGGCCGTAGATGATCTCGTCGGTCTCGTAGCCCTCATAGGGATCGGCATCCCAGTTCTCGATGTTGCCGATGCCGACGGTGTCGATGTGGGAGTCGATGGCGATGATCTTGTCGCCCTCGCCCATAAAGCCCATGACGTTGCCCAGGCCGTCGACCTTGACCTCGTCATAGCCAAGGCTCTCCATCTCGGCCTTGATGCAGGCGACAACCTCACCCTCCTCGCAGGACTCAGAGGGATGGGAGATCATGGCACGCAGGAAGCGAGTCATATCAGCACGATGGGACTCAGCAGCAGCCTTGATAGCGTCGAAATCGAGTTCTTTAGCCATTGTTCATAACCTTTCAAACGAAGGAATCTACCTGTGAGGTGGCGGAGCGATACCTATTTACTCCGCCCTAACGATTAGCAAGTGGGATACTCGCCCTCCCAGACGATGCGACGGTATTGATCCGGGTCCGTGTCGCCCTCGGTGGAGAAGCAGAGCACGGAGCTCGTCTTGTCCAGACCGATGAGCTCCTTGAGCTCGGCGTACTCGGGATCGAGCATGAGGGTCTCGACCAAGCCGGTGGTCACAGCGCCGGACTCGCCGGAGATGACGCGCGGGTCGCCCTTCTCGGGAGCGCCCAGGGTGCGCATGCCGCGAGCGGTGACCCAGTCGGGGCAGGACACGAAGGCGGTGGCGTGGTTGCGCAGGATATCCCAGCCCAGAATGTTGGGCTCGCCGCAGCACAGACCGGCCATGATGGAAGGCATGTCGCCGTCCACGATGCGCGGATCGCCGTCGCCGGCGGCAGCGCCCTTGTACAGGCAGGCGGCAGGCGCGCACTCAACCACGACGAAGGTGGGCGGGTTATCGGGATACAGGTTGGTGAAGTAGCCCACCACGGCGCCGGCGAGCGAGCCTACGCCAGCCTGGACAAAGACGTGCGTCGGGCGGTTGATGGCCATCTCGCGCAGCTGCTCGGCAGCCTCGGAAGCCATGGTGCCGTAGCCCTCCATGATCCAGGACGGAATCTTCTCGTAGCCCTCCCAGGCGGTGTCCTGAACGATGACGCCGCGCTCGCAGGCATCGGCCTCGGCGGCGGCCATGCGCACGCACTCGTCGTAGTTGACCTCTTCGATGGTCACCGTGGCGCCCTCGGCGGCGATGTTATCGAAGCGGGGCTTGGTGGAACCCTTGGGCATGTGCACGACAGCCTTCTGGCCCAGCTTGTTGGCAGCCCACGCCACGCCGCGACCATGGTTGCCATCGGTAGCGGTAAAGAAGGTAGCCTGGCCCAAGTCCTTGGCAAGCTGATCGGAGGTCAGGTAGTCGAAGGTGCAGTCGGCAACGTCCTTGCCGATCTCGTCGGCAATGTAGTTAGCCATGGCAAACGAGCCGCCCAGAACCTTAAAGGCGTTGAGGCCAAAACGATAGCTCTCGTCCTTAACGCACAGGTTGGACAGGCCCAGGCGCGCGGCCTGGCCGTCCAGGCGGGCAAGCGGAGTGACGGTGTACTGGGGGAACGACTGGTGGAAGGCGCGGGCCTTCTTCACGTGGTCGAGGCTCATGATTCCCAAGTGCTTGTCATCGCTCTTGGGCATCGTGTTGCCCGCCCACTGGATCTTATCGGCCATACGGTGAACTCCTTAAGTCCTCTCTTGCCGGCCCCCGCATACGCGTTTCAGCCCGATCCCATTCACACGACTGAACTTTTATGTGGATGCCAAACAAAAAGTTTGTTAGTAATGTTCTATCACACTTTTTGATTGGTATACCTAACGAATTGTTTGTTGCCGTAATCGGTACCTTTTCGTCGCCGAACGGTTATATAGCGCAGCGCCGCTTTCGTTATTTGCGAACAGGTGTGGTTTATGGCAAAGTGTGCCCAAACTAATTTTTAGGAAGGCACCTATGACCCCTGCACAGATTGAGTTCTACAAGCGCCTTGCACACGGCCTGGCGCTCCAATTTGGCCCCAACTGCGAAGTCGTCGTCCACGATCTGGAGACCGAGGACGTGGACCACTCCATCGTGGTGATCGAAAACGGCCACGTCAGCGGGCGCAAACTGGGTGACGGTCCCAGCCATATTGTGTTTGAGTCCATGCACGAGGGCGCCACCGATGTACACGACCGCGAGCCGTACCTCACTAAAACCACCGACGGTAAGCTGCTCAAATCGTCGACGATCTTTATCCGCAACGACGAGGGCAAGCCCGTCGGCATTTTGGGCATCAACTTTGACATTACGCTCATGAAGGCTTTTGAGCGCTCGCTCGATGCCTTTAGCGGCACCGGCGGCACGGGCTATACCGAGCCCGAGCCCATTACCAAGAACATCGGCGACCTACTCGAGGACCTGCTGCACGAGTGCGAGCAGTTTGTGGGCAAGCCCGCGGCGCTCATGACCAAAGACGAGCGCATTCGTGCCATTGGCTACCTCGACCGTCGCGGCGCCTTCCTCATTTCCAAGTCGAGCGAGCGCGCCTGCGAGTTCTTTGGCATCTCCAAGTACAGCTTCTATAGTTACCTCAATGAGGCCAAGGCGGCGGCCGGCGACAAGTAGGCACTCGCCTAGATTGCCCCTCCCCTTTTGGGCGCGAGTTCTGGAAAGCACGAATCCAAGACCGAGCCGCTTGGGAAGTTCCATATAATCGATGTCATTAGTATTTCGAAAGGATGGAACAGAATGGCGTTGAGCAAGGCATCATGCACCGGTCGCGGATTGATTCCGGCAATTGGTGGACATGTGCACCGCATGTTCGATGAGGGTGAAGACGACCTGTTTTCGCTGAGCCTTGACGACGTGATGGATGATCGCCCGTGGACCGCCGACGAACTCATGGGCGGCGGGGCTCGCCCGTCAAACCCCAATCCCGCACTTGCGCCTAAGCCCGCATCTGCGCCGACTCCTGCGCAGTCGCCTGTTTCGGCGCCCGCGCCTACGCCCGCACCCACTTCGGCGCCCACGCCCGTTCCCCGCCCCGCAAGCGACCCGTCCGAGACGGCGGCATTTCTCGCTGCAGCGACGCAGGGCAAATCGGCCGACAGCACTGTTATGTACAGCGCCCAGCAGTTGCCTGTTCCTGCGGCACGCAAGCCTCCGGTCGCAAGGCTCGATGAGCCCGTTGCCCATCAAGTTGCCTACGATTCCTGGGCTGCAGCCGATCTGGATGAGACCTCTACCGGCATGCCGGCGCTCGATGTTCCAGTTAACCCGCTGTTTGCCGCCAACACGAGCGCTGCGGACTATGAGGGCGGTGCGGCATATTCCGATTATTCCGATGACTATGCTGGCAACGGTCGCATCGAGACAGAGGATTATGGCACCGCATCGAGCGATTATCCCAACGATCCGTACGCTGCCACGCCTGCACCGGAATATGACCCGGAGGCCGCGTCCGCGCCGGCGTATACCAAAAGCACGGGCGAAGAGCGCTTCGCCGATTATTACGCCGAGGAAAAGGCGCTGCGTTTCTCGGAATTTCCGCAGGCTGTCAAGGTTGCCTTTATCGCCATTATCATTGCCCTGCTCGGCGTCATTGCGTTTGAGGGATTCCAGCTGTTCCGCGGCCCCACCCAAGCGGAGTCGGAGACCCAGCAAAAAGAGGACGATAACCAGTACCTGGACATCAACACCCTCAAGGGCGACCCCAACGACGGAGACGACGAATAACAAATGCCAAAAATTGAGGGTCGTAGACCAGATCAACCCCGTGCGCTCATTGCCGCACGGGGTTGATCTTTGTCCGCGCGTGCTGATAGACTCCATCGTGCCCGCAAGCAGCGGGCGCGTTTTATCCAGAGTCGGGGTAGAGAGTTGGCTCCACGATCCCGACGCCAACCGGCCAAGAGGCACGGTGGCCCTGCCAACATCGATGAAAGGAGTCCGTATGGACAATTTCTCTGTGCGCAGTGAGCGCAACTTCCACAACCTAGCCGCCAAGCCAAAACGAATGCATCTTCTGGACAAGCCGAACGGCTATGCCTCGGCCATGGTCAAGAGCAGTCTCCCCCACCAGATGCGCTTTACCGTGCAGGCGCTCGAGAAAGAGCTCTACACCGCCGGCGACCCGCACGTACTGCAGATCAAGCTGCTTGGAGACGACTCGCGCGAGCTGTCTAGCTGGAAGCTGTTTGCCGACGGCACGTGCGTCGCAAGCGGTTCGGGTGACTTTGCCCGCGAGTGCTTCTGCGAGGGAGCTGAGGTGTTTCTGGACCTGTGTCGCGACGCCGTCGAGACTGCCGAGCTGTGCCAGTGGAGCGAGAGGGAGTACGCGCTGTTGGGTGCCGCGCGCGGGATTGCGGGGGGGGTGTAGGAACAGAAGCCTCATGACGGTGGCCTCAGCTGGAATGACGTATCGCTCGATAAATGATCTCAACAACGTAGCCGATGCGCCGCATTTCACCTCAAAGGCATTGAGCGATCAGGAGGCGTCCAGCATTTCTTTGATATCCCCAATTGATTGTTCCGAGAAAGTCTCTTCATGTCCTTATAATCGCCCTTACGAGAAACGTGGACGAGACAGGCGTCCATATGCCGTCTCTAAACTAACGAGCCGTTCGCGGAAAGAACATCTGGCTAGCATGGGCCAAAGATATACTGGTATCGCTGCAACAATTATGGAAGATCGGCACCACCAATGACCTCCTTGAAATTCTCCAGGCGCTTCGCGCTTAGCCTGCTCGCCTCGCTGTCCGCCACCGTAGCGCTTGCTTTGCCCTCAACCGCCCTAGCCGCGTCGGACCCGAACCCGCCCAGCATCTCCAACGTGACGATATCCGCGACGACAGTCACGGCCGGCTCCACGCTGCATGTCGGCTATAGCGTCGATGACCCTGACGGGGTACGGTCCGTCACGCCCATAGTCGAAGTCCTTGTCGAAAACGATACCGGAGACCATGGAATCAGTTCCCGTCTCGCCTTCTCGTCGACCGGCAACACGACCGCGGGCTTCGATATCTCCACCTCCCCGAGCGACCGGCCCTGCAGGTACCGGATCATCGGCCTCGGCGTGACCGATAGTCTTGGATGGGTTACCGATGTCTACGACACGACGTATGCCGAGGAGAAGGGGCTCGACTGTCCGACCTTCACCACCGACCCCCTCGAGTATGAGGTGACCGAGGGACCCGAGGACCAAAACCCGCCGACCGTGTCCTCCGTGTCGCTCTCGAGCAGGGAGGTCGCAACCGGTGCCGACTTCCACATCTCTTGGACCGTCTCCGATGCCGACGGCGTTCGCTCCGTTTCCCCCATACTGCGGCAGGGCTGGGAGAATTCGGACGACGGCTGCTCTGTTTCGTCAGCCTATTATCACGGAGGCTCGTCTATCGACGGGTTTGACCTCACATTCGACAGCAATAGGATCGGAAGGCACAGGCTGATCGGCCTTTCGGTCACCGATGGCCTAGGGTTCGAGACCGATGTGTACGAGAGTTCCTACGCCAGGGCCAACGGCATTTCGGGCGCGACTTTCTCGGTTGGCGACCCGAGCGAGCTGTGCTTCGAGGTGACCGGCAGCGCGATCGACCGGAACCCGCCCACGGTCTCGAACGTTTCCATCTCCGCGAAGAGGGTCCCCGTCGGCGGGATCCTCCGTATCTATTGCAATGTAGGCGACGCGGACGGCGTAAGGTCTGTCTCCCCGATCCTCGGCGACCCCGGCTATGTCGAGGACCCGAACTCTTTAAAGACCCGCAAAACGTTGAGCTGCAGCTACGATGCGGCAAGGGGCTATATCGAAATCGAGTTCCCCACGTCGCTCTCGATGGGCTCGTTTGAAATCCAAGCCCTCGCGGTCCTCGACAAGACGGGCCACGAGACCTTCGTCTACAGCTCCGCCTACGCCGAGCGTAACGGCAAGACCGGCGTTCAGACCTTTGATGTCGACGACGCGGGGGACGTCACCTTCGACGTGACCGCTCCGCTGTATGCCGCCACCAAGGGCGACGGGCAGGCGTATGCAAAGGACGGCGAGGCCGGTCTGACCTTCCGCTTCAGCGGTCCTCTCGATGAGTTCACGCGTCTCCTCGTGGACGGAACTGAGGTCTCCGCCGAGAACTACACCGCAACCAGGGGCAGCACGATTATCGAGCTCAGGCCGTCCTACCTGGACACGCTCGCCGGCGGCGGACACACCGTCACGGCCGTCTGGAAGGACGGGACGGCGACCGATGCGTCCTTCACCGTGGAGGGGAAGGCCCAAGGGGAGCAGGCGGGCGGAAAGACCGACGTAGATTCACCCGGCGACAACAAAAGTGATCCTGCCACTCCTGAAAAGGACGCCGACGAGGCGGCTACAAAAAAGTCGGGACGCACGACAGCCGATGAACCAAAGCTCGCTGCAACCGGCGACTCCACTTGGATGGCCAGCATCGCATTGGCCATGGCGGCCACGGCCTGCTTCACGGCAGCGAGAAGGCTTGAGCCCAAGCAGCATAGGCACGAACAGTAGCTCAAAGCGAACTCAACTGGGAAGGGCAGATGGATAGCCGTCCTTCTCTTATAATCAACCCAATCCGCTGAAATGCAATCAGTTAACGAGTTTCGCCAGACGCTCGGCCTCTACCCCGCTCTAGCAAGCCACCAGGCGATGAGATAATGCCCACGACTATCAACGTAAGCAAGGAGCGCGCTATGGCAGACAACGAGACCAAACCCTCGGCGAACGACGGCCGAGAGGAGCTCGTGGCAAAACAGCTCGCATCGACCAAAATCCACCTCGCGCTCACTCAGAAGCGGGTGGACGTCTCCGGCGCCATCAAGCTACCGCTCGAGCGAATTCCCCAACTCGGCGTGGCGTTCGCCTCGCTCCGCTCGATGTTTCGCACCGTCACCAACACGGTGAGTGTGCCCACGCTGCTCCAGGCGACTGACAAATATGGTAGCCCGCTCGATCCGTCGAAACTCAACACGTTCAAGGACGGCAGCGGTCTCACAGGGGGCTACCGCGACGCCGCCAAGGGCCTTGGGCAGGCGCGCTTCCACGTAGTCGAGGGCGACATCGCCACGAGCGTCACGCAGGTGCCTTACGATCCAACATCGCTATTCATGGCAGCCGCAATCGCGCAGATAAACCAAAAGCTCGACTCCATCCAGGAGTCCGTCGACGAAATGTTCGAGTACATGCGTCAGCGCGACAAGGCCAACATGCGTGGCAACCTCAAGACGCTCGCAGACATCCTCAACGGTTACGGCCTCAACTACGGCAACGCCACCTACATGGCAAACGCCCATATGAAGGTGCTCGACATCAAGCAGTCGTCCGCGCAGGACATGGAACTCTTCCGCTCGCAGGCACAGGCGGATCTGAAAAAGAAAGGGTTCATCGAGGTGCGAGACGGCTTGGGCAGACGCCTCGACAAGGTGCTCGACTACCTCAAAGACTGCCAGCTCGCCACCTACATCCACGCGTTCTCGCTGTTCCTCGAACCCATGCTCGCCCAGAACTTCGAGCCCGCAAAGCTCGCGGACGCCACTGCGAAAATCGAGGCTGATTCGATCGCGTACCGCGAGCTCTACACCGACTGCTACAACGCACTCGAAGCGGGGGCTGTCGACACCGTCGATGCGGCACTGCTGGGCGGTATCGCGTCCGCGGGCAAATTGCTCGGTCACGCCATCGCAAAGACCCCCGTGGGCGACCATACACTCATCGACGAGGCGCTCGAAGGCGCAGGAGAGAGCATCGGAAAGTTCAACGACAAGCAATCCGAGAAACTCCTCGAAAAGCTCCATCAGGCAAAGACGCCCGACGTCACGCCGTTCAAGCAGAGCGTAAAGGAGATCGACACCCTCTACAACCGCCCCGCGCAGATCGCCGTGGACGCCGAGAACGTCTACATCTTGCCTGCCAAGCAGCAGGAAGAGTAACGATACGCGACAGGCACGCGCCATGCAGACAGCTAACGCCCCTACCTTCCCGCCGCCTTCAGCTTCAGCAGCAGGTCGCCCAGCTCGGGGCACTTGCTAGAAAGGCGCGTCTGAGCTCGCTCGCCCATCCCCCACCGCTGGCGGACTTCCTGGGCGCGCGGGCTCACGCGGTAGTCCCCGTCCATCACCTGCTTGAGCAGCTTGGCGGTCACGCGCGCATCGGCAAGGGCGCTGTGGGCGTGACCCGTCGGCTCGTCGAACTCGATGCCAAGCCACGTCGCCGCGTCACTCAAAGAGACGCACCCGTGGCTGCCCACGTCCATGATCGAGGTGTAAAACGCCTGCAGGTCGGCCCAGTCCGTAGGAAATGCGGAAAGATCAATGTGCTTTGCCTGGCACTCGGTCAAAAGCTGTCGACGATCCGCCCCGCTCCAGCAAACTATCTGGGCGGAGTAGCGACCGATCCAATCGCAGAGCCTTTTGATCACCACGTAGAGCGGATCGGCCATCGCGGTGTCCACGGCCGATATCCCCGTAAGCTCGCGGACAGGGAACGCAACGCCTTCGGTAAATTCCGTCTGCACACACTGCGAAAACTCGCCCATAACGTTGCCGTGATAGTCGAGCTTGACGGCGCCGACCTCGATAATCTCGTTGCGCAGCCCACGGCGCTGGCGCTGCTTTGGCACCGGCGCAAACTCAAAGTCCAGCACAATCTGGCACGCAAAGTTCGTCGTATCGATAGCCGAGATACACGGCGTCTTTTCAGCTGACACGGTTAGGGCCTTTCTCCGTTGCTTGCCGCTTGTTACATAAGCGGCTACATTGCCGTAAGGATAGGTGGCCGCGCGGACATGAAAGCTGGGCGCAATACCATGCGCCAGGCACACGCCATGCAGACGGCCCCAAGAGAGTTGCCCGCTCTATTCAAATGCATGAAAAAGATTTAGGCCCGGTGACTTGAATCAGCGGTCATCCCGGGCCCATCAGAGCTCGTAGAGCTCTTGGTTGCTTTGGTCTCGCTCTTCACGGCGCTTATCGAACTTTCCGAGGCACTCAAGCAGCATTCGAAGCATAACAAGTCGCTGCCATTAAGGCACTGACCTCTTGACCAAGCAACGGCGCTGCCCAGCTATCACCCTTGGGCTGCCGTCAACTTTATTCTATCCGCGAGCATCTGGTTTACCAAATGGATTTTCGGTAAAGGAAGCACGGCACGCCCGCAAAACCACTACGCCCCAAGTGCCGCCATGGGAATCACCGCCACGCCGTCGTCGCGTGTGTAGGCAATGCTCCCCTTTCCAACCACGACCGCCAAAAACGCCGGCGCGGCATTCTGGGCGGCAGGATTGGAGAGCACTTTCCTCTCCAGCGCCTTGAGATTTCTCGCTCCATCGTCTGCTTTCGCATCACTCAGCTTGACCTCGATGGCTCCCCAGCGCCCGTCGTGCTCAACGATCAGATCGACCTCAAGGCCCTTCTCATCTCGGAAATAATGGACACTGTTGTCGACACCGCCGTAGGTGGAAAGGAACACGCGCACGTCGCGCAGGACGAGATTCTCAAAGAGCATCCCCAGCGTTTGCATATCGCCAAGCAGCCGCTCAGGGGTAGCCCCCAGCAACGCCGCCGCAAGTGACGGGTCACAGAAGTAGCGCTTGGGGCGCACGCGAACGCGGGCCTTCGAGCGCATGGGCGGCTCCCATCCGCACAGGTCCTCGGTCAGCTTGAGCCTGTTGAAGAGGTCCAAGTACGCAGCGATGGTCCTCTCGTCGGGGCCCGCCTCACCGTACGAGGCGTCCTTTACGAGCGTCTTGTACGTGACAGCCTGGCTCTCGTTCATGGCAAGAGCTCGCAAAAGGCCGTGTGCAAGCTCGGGCGACATGCCCTCGTCCAGCACGTTGACGTCGAGCACCGAGTGCACGTACTGGCTTGCCGTCTCTCGCGCAAGATCTTCCGAAAGCCCAAGATTTGCAGGCCAACCGCCCCTGCAGCACCAGCGGGCGACGTCATCCACCGTGCTCTCGCGACGCTGAGGGGCAAAATCCTCGCCCTTAAAGAGGCTTGCCAGTGACACGAGCGGCTCGCCGTCGCCCGACTCACACAAGGCCATGGGGCGCATTGACAGACGGGCGATCCTACCCGTGCCGGAATGACGAACATGGCTGCGCTCCTCGCTTTTGAGCGCGGTCGAGCCCGTGAGCAAAAGTGTCCCCCGTTCGTTGCCGCTCGCGTCCACGAAACGCCGGGCGGCATCCCAAACCTCGGGCACCTCCTGCCATTCATCGACACGGTGTGGCGCATCGCCGATGAGCGCCAGGCTTGGGTCGACCTCTGCCGCCGCACGCTGCGCAGGCTCATCGAGCCTGGAGACGCTCGCCGAGCGAGAGAGCGCCGTCCAGGTCTTGCCGCACCATTTGGGGCCGTTGATCTCCACACAGCCAAACGCCCGCATAAGGGTGTCGAGGCGCTCCTCTATGAGCCGGGGCCTATATCCCTTTTGGGTCAATCTCTTTGGTGCATCCATAGACGGCCGTCCCTCTCTATCACGCGATATGCGAAATTACGCCATTCTCAATGCTGATTTTACGCTACTTTCAATGTAGTTTTTACGCCATGACAGATGTAGTTTTTACGCCATTTTCATTGAAGGTTTTACGCTTGGCATCCTTAGCGCGACCCATTCCGAGCATCACATCAGAGCGTGCTTGGTTATCTCCGCTCGCACATCTCGGCAAACGAAATCAGCTTGGCATCTCCCCTGCTCGCCGCAGCTTCCTGACATCCTTGCGTAAAGCCTCGCTTCGAGAAGATCGCATAGCTTTTGTGCTGCCGCCTAAAGAGCTCGCTTCGATGCACGAGCTTTTGCAGCACGTCTTCGCCCACCGGTTCATTGCGCCATTTGCATTCCGCAAACAGCGCAGTGCCCTCGCCATCGTCAACAATCAAGTCGATTTCTTCCTGCGTATGCGTGCGATTATCCGTCCCCCACCAGCGCCCAACGCTTGCCGGAACCACATCAAGCTGGCCCGCCCGCGCGAGTTCGTACACGTATTGTCTGCATATAATCTCAAAGACCGTACCCATATAATCCGATACGTGCGGCTCAATGCGCTCATACGCCATCTCGGCCATATCGTTTTGAATCAGCCCGATGTTCTGCGGAACAAACTTGTACCAGAACCTAAACATCTGGTCGCTCAGCAGATACACGGCTCGCTTATTGCTCGTCTCGTTTAGGGGCAGCTCGCGCTCGACAATCCCAAGCGACGCCAGCTTATCCACATAGCTCTTTACGTTGCTCGCAGGGATTCCCGTAGAGCTCGCAATCTCCGAGATCTTCGAGCGCCCCTGGGCAATTGCTTGCACGATCGCATCATATTGCTCGGGATTGCGGCACTCCTGCAATAGCAGGTTACTCGGCTCCTCAAAGAGATAGCCCGTAGGAGTAAGAAAAAGACGTTTGATGTTGTCCTTGAGCGGTGCGGCAGGATCGACTTTCTCGATATATGCAGGAATGCCACCCGTCATGCCATAGCAAACTGCAGCGTCTTCGCGACCCATGCTCTGCCACAGGCCGAGGGTCGTCATAAAATCGAGCGGCATGATCTTAAACTGGGCCGTACGCCTACCGTATAGCGGACTCTCGTAGCCCAACACCTGCTCTTCCATAAACGAAAGCGACGACCCGCACAGGATAAGCATAAGCTTGGTCTCTTTGTACAAGTGATCGATCTTGTCTTGCAGCAACGAGCTGATCTCGGGATTCGATTGGGCGAGATAAGGATACTCGTCGATCACGACAATCAAACGTTCCGTACGAGCCATGGTAGCCAATGCATCGAACGCCTCGTCAAAACTACGAAACGACACGCCAGCAACACCAACGGAGCCCGCAAGTATCGCCTGGCTAAAGCCATGCAGGTTTGCCTCTGCATTGGTGCGACGAGCTTGAAAGTAAATAGCCTTCTTGCCTTGGATAAACTCTGTGATAAGACGCGTTTTGCCCACGCGACGGCGGCCGTAAATCACAGGCATCTCAAAGGAGCCCGTGCCATACAGTCGATTGAGCTCGGACATTTCCGCCGTTCTTCCGATAAACATAGGGCCATCCTTCCTTTACGTTATAGCTAGCTATATTATACCTTCCTATAATATAGCTAGCTATAACGTAATTCGACAAGCGGCGCACGCAAAAGGGTCGGTACACCACCGCACGTGGACCGTTCCGGAAAATGTATCCCGTTCTGGAGCCAAAAACTGGGCCGTAGTTTCCGCCAAACATGCCATCCGGAAAGCGTGTCCCGTTCTGAGCGCCAAATCCGGGATGCTGTCTCCGCTCCAAACAAAAGGCCCCAGCTCGCGATGGAGCCGGGGCCAAAGGCGCAGCGTATGTAGTTGATGCTGAGCGCGAACGGCCCGTCAGCAATGGTCGTCCGCGCCCTACCCTACCCGCGGTGACGGGCGCGGCTGTAGGGCGTATCCACCATGGGCAGATCCGGACGCAGCTTGCCGTCGAATGCGCGATAGGCGTTCTGCACGGCGGGCGCCGTGGGGATCGTTGCGATCTCGCCGATGCCCTTGCCGCCGTATGCCACGGGCAACAGCTCGTCCTTCTCCACGTAGATGGCGTGGATATTCGGGATCTCGGGCGCACGGAACAGCCCGAGCGTGCCGTACCTGGCCTGGGGTACGCAGTCCTTGAGCGGCCAGTCCTCGGTAAGCGCATAGCCCATACCCATGAGCACGCCGCCTTCAATCTGGCCCTGGATGGAGATGGGGTTGACCACCTTGCCGGAATCGTGCGCAGCATAGACCTCGCTCACGCGGCCGTCATCGTCCAGAATGACCACATGCGTGGCAAAACCGTAGCAGATGTGGCTCTTGGGGTTGGGAACGTCGGCGCCCAGCTTGTCGGTCGGCTCCAGATACACGTAGCCAAACTCGCATCCCTCGAGCGCCTTGATGGCAGCCGCGGGATCCTGAGGATGCATACCCTGGCCGGCGACGAGCTCCTGCGTACGCAGCTGATAGGCGCGACCGTCGTCGTACTCGATCTTGACGCCGTCGCCATGCGCACTCACGGGAGCATCGGGCGCGGGCTTGCCGGCCTCGATGTCAAGCATGGCATCGCGCAGCAGGAAGGCGGCACCGCGCACGGCCTCGCCGGTCACGACCGTCTGACGCGAGCCAGACGTGGTGCCGGAGTCGGGTGCGTTCTCGGTGGAGCACTCGCCGTTGGCGATGCAGCGAAGCGGCAGGCCGCATGCCTCGGCAACGTCCTGCAAAAAGACGGTGTTGCAGCCCTGGCCGATGTCGGACGTGGCGGCATAGACCACGGCGCGGCCATCCTCGACGCGAATCTTGCAGCGGCCGGCATCGGGC
>CAJLAN010000021.1 GCA_905204635.1 uncultured Collinsella sp.
CATGTCAATCACCTCTCCTCGGAGCGCGCGAACCAGGCCGCGCCCGCCGCCGTGAGCGCGGCGAACGCGAGCGCGCAGACCGCAAGGCCCGCCAGTGTGAGCATGCCGTCCGCCGTGAGCGCCCCGCCGAGCGCCATGTCCGCCGCGAGTGGCTCGCCGCTCGGCAGCACGGGGATGAAGCTCGTGGGGATGACCATGCTCGCCGACGGCGGAAAGAGCTGCGGCAGCGGCATCAGCGACCAGGCGAACCCACCCACGAGCTGCGCGGCGAGCGGGCAGAAGATGCCCGCGAGCATGCCGAGCCGCGCCGTGAGGAAGAGCCCTGCGGGGATCATCCACGCTGCGGTCACCGTGTTGGCGAGCGCGCAGAGGAGCATCGTGAGCGTGCCCGCGGCCGTGAGGCCCTGCGAGGAGAACGCCGAGCCCGCGAGGTAGATGCCGAAGACCACGAGGTTCGAGAGCGTGCAAAGCGCGAGGCACCAGAGCGCCTTGGCCCACCAGGCGCGCCCGAGCGGGAAGCCCAGGCCCAGAAGCCCCCGCATCCGCGTGCGCGCGTCCGCCCGCGCGACGCACGCCACTACGAGCGAGAGAGCCACGGGCAGGAAGAGCGCGTACCAGTAGTTCCACGCGCTGAAGATCTGCACGCCCCGGTAGGGCATCGCGCCGAGCAGCGGCATCGGCAGCGCCATGAGCACGGCCAGGCGAACCGGTGCCGCGTGGCGCGACTTCAGGGCCTCGGCGCGCAGGCCCGCGAACAGGCCGCCTTTCTCGCCCGTCATGCCGCCACCTCCCCGCGTGCTCGACGTCCCTCCCGGCAGACGCTCATGAAGAGTTCCTCGAGGTCCTGCCCGGGCCGAAGCGCATCCTCGTAGGCGAGGCGCCCCCCGTAGATGATGCCGATGGTGTCAGCCATCTGCTGCACCTCGGAGAGGATGTGACTCGAGACGATCACCGTCGTGCCCGCCGCCGCGAAGCCGCGGATCTGGTCGCGCAGCTCCTCGATGCCGATGGGGTCGAGGCCGTTGGTGGGCTCGTCGAGCACGAGCAGGCGTGGCCGAGCGATCAGCGCCAGCGCGAGCCCCAGGCGCTGCCGCATGCCCATCGAGAAGCGCCCGGCGCGCTTCTTCCCGGTGTCCGCGAGGTCCACGGCGGCGAGCACCTCATCTACGCGGCTCTCGGGAAGGCCCAGCAGCGTGGTGCGCACGCGCAGGTTCTCGCGCGCGGTGAGGTTGGGGTAGAGCGGCGCCTCCTCGATGAGGCTGCCGATTGCGTAGAGGTCCTCGCGGCGCCAGGCGTGCCCGGCAAAGAGGATCTCCCCGGCCGTCGGCCGCAGCATCCCGCAGATCATCTTGAGCGTTGTCGACTTGCCGGCGCCGTTGGGGCCGAGCAGCCCGTACACCTCGCCCTCGCGGATATGAAGGCTCACGTCGGCCACGGCGTCCTGCGCCTGGTCGCCGCGGCCGAAGCGCTTGGTGAGTCCGCGCGTCTCGAGCATGTAACCCATGGGTTCGTCCTTTCTCTTCCGGGCGCGCGGGCCGAGTCGCCGCGCCCGCGTGCCTTACCTTTCGGGTTCACCATCCATGGTGGGGCGCGTTTCTAACGAAGCTGTAACGGCCGTTGGGCTCTTTTGGCGCCAGCCCTTCACGACCCGTACGCCACTCATGGTATGTTTATCGCGATAACAAGGACGGAGGTGCCCGTGGCACGCAATAAGTACCCGGAGGAGACGGTCGAGAAGATTCTCGACGTTGCCGAGCGGCTCCTCGTGGAGCGCGGCTAAGAGCACGCTACGATGATCTGAAGAGCAATACGCTAAATCGAAAAAGGCAAACGGCTGTATAAGCCGCCGTGACGGGCGACGATTCATGCCCTCCCAAAAAACATGCGTAAGATCGAGCGGAGGCTGAGCACGCCGAAACGGCCCAGCGAGTGTTATTTTGCGAGCTAGGCGCATTGAAAGCGACCTTTCGTGGTATAAACTACTTGCCGGAAGCCGCGGCTTTCAGAGTACGGCTTACGTGTACGTTTAACCTCCGTGGGCGACGGGGTGCCGCAAGGCGGACAAAATCGCCCACCAAAGCAGGCCTGCAGCGATGCGGGCCCCGCTTCGTATGAAGGGGGCGTAACCGATGAAGATCGTATCCATCTCCCAGGACTTCTTCGACCTCGTCGATGGCGACCGCGAGCTCATGCTTAAGCACAATCGCCCCTGCATCGTGGTGGTGAGGCTACGTTTCCGCGGGAAGCGCAGGGACTTCGCCGTGCCGCTGCGTTCCAACATCGCCCCTAACGTGCCCAAAGACCAGTACTTTGCGTTGCCACCCCGCCCCACGACGCGCCCCGGCTGCCGCCACGGCATCCACTACATCAAGATGTTCCCCATAACCAAGGCCTACCAGCGCCGCTTCAGGACCGAGGGCTCGGCCTACTACGAGACGCTCCAGCGCATCATCGATGGCAACACCAAGCGCATTGTCTCCGAGTGCCAGGCATACCTCGACCGCTACGAGCGCGAGGGAAGGCCTCGCTTTGCCGTCGACATCGACCGCATCGTGGGACTGCTGGAGGGCGAGAAGTAGGGCATCTCGGCTCAGTCTCGAGCCATGCGGAGTCGCTCCGCATTTTTGAACGCCGCGTGTGCGTCCCAAATACTTGAGAAACAAGCTGTGAAGTGCGGTGGCGCGCCCGTGCCCGTGCATAGCCGTCACCATCAGCGCCTACGCGGCGTCGGCTTCAAGTGGAACTGGCGCCGCTGCTGTATATGGTTTGCCTTGCTGCAAATAGCGATCAATGCCCGCGATGTTTCTGCTTGCGCTTCAGTTTTCTCTGTTCGTAGCGCGCATCAGCCTTTTCCACACGGCGTCGGCTTCTTGCTTGAGCCGACTCCCGCTTCATCGCTTCCCGCTGTGCCGCGAGCGCCTGTTGTGCCTTGGTGCTCACCGCGGGCCGTTTAAGGGCTTTCGCTGCCTCGCGAGCGCGCCGCTTGGGGTTCTTCGCGGGCTTGCTTGTTTCAGTGGCCTTGTCGCCGAAGAACGAGAGCTTCTCCCATTCGCTTGTAACGAATCGCAGAATCTCCTCATCGGACGGCTCCGCGCCGAAGACGATGCGGGCGACGCCATACCTTCCGCCCTCGACGTGCTCCGCCAGCCCGACCCAGAATTGACCGTCGTGATATACGGTCAGGGTGGACGACACGCTGATCTGCATGGTTGGTTCCTCCTTTATGTAGATGACCATGCAGAGAAGGGACAACCAAGGAGGCAGGTTACTGATGCGGACTAGCGCACGCCCACGACTACCCGACGGGGACTGTGTTTTCATCTCTGATGGCCGCATTGTGGCACGCGCGGACGCGCCCTTCGTCGCTGCCGACATGACATGGCTGGGATTCGTTTCTCGACACATCCTTTTGTATATTGCTTTCCCGGTTTCGAAACTTTAAATAAATTCGAGTTTCGAAACCGGGAAGGAGAGTGTATGTGAGAGGCGATATGAGCATCAACTTGATGCTCGAGGGGGAGCTCGCGTCGCTTCTGTCCATCGGGGACGTGTTCCCGAAGGTCCTCATCTCCTGCATAGGGCATGAGCCCTGCACCCGGGAAAGCGTACTCGTTCTAGACCTCGCGTGGTGCTGCTCGGTGAGCAGGGATTCTGAACACTACGTAGGGATATAGCGCGACAGGGGGGGTGCAGCACCGTTTGCGCCTTGTCTAGAGAGCACGAACGAGAGATGTGGTTTGCGGACGACTGAATAGCTCCATCTGTTTTGGTTACAACGAAATGTGTGCCGTGCGCCCGCGGCATGAAGGAGGGAGATTTCTATGAATATCGTTGTATTGAGTGGTAGCCCGCGCAAGGGCGCCAATACCGACACCATGGTCGAGGCGTTTGCCGAGACCGCGCGCGAGGCCGGCCATACAGTCGAGGTCATCCGCGTTGCCAGCAAGAAGATCGCTGGTTGTCTGGGATGCCAGTACTGCTTTACCCATGAGGGCACCTGTGTGCAGAAGGATGACATGGCCAACGTGATTGAGCCGCTGAAAGGCGCCGACATGGTTGTCTTCGCTTCGCCCATCTACTGGTTTGATATCACCGCGCAGGAGAAGGCCGCCATCGACCGCCTGTACGCCTTCGGTGCCACGGGCTTCCCGTTCACCAAGACGGCCCTTTTGCTCGATAGCCACAGCGAGGGCGTCTATGATGCGGCGATCGCTATGTACAAGTCGACCTGCGCGTACTGCAAGTGGGAGGACCAGGGCATTGTCACCATCAGCGGTATGACCGAGCGCGACAGCATGGCATCGTCGCCCAAGTTGGAAGAGGTGCGAGAGCTCGCTCGCAAGCTCGCCTAAGGACAAGAAGAACGCATGGCAATCAGCGTTATTGGAAGTACTTGCCGTCCTTGCCGGGTGAATCGTTGATTGCCATGCACCGTTGCCCTTGTGGACAATCTCCGCGTGCTAGGAGACTTTCTCGCTCAGGAACTCCCTGAACGCGGGTATGTCAAAGCCGACGAGGCCACGTCCACGTTCCCCGATAACGCCGTCCTCGAGGAGGCGGCGTTTGTATTGGCTTGCGTAGTTGCTGGCGACGCCCATGCGTTTGGCTATCTCCGAGGTCCTGCTGGGGCCAGAATCGGGCAGCATCGCGAGCAAAAACTCAATGTCTTTATCGGAAAGCTCCCGATAGGTCGTTTCGAGAGAAGCCCGATGCCATGCTTCTCGAGTTGCCTGAAGATGCCATTCATGCACGTGCGCCAGTTGCCCTGGGCTTCTTGAACATATGTCCAATTGATGCCCACTGGACCAATTTGAACGCCGTTCATGCGCGCGTGAGACTGTGAAAGGTAGCTATCTGCCGCTTCTTTGGTTCGCTCGATAATATCTTCGAGCATGCCTGGCATGGCGGAGACATTTGCTGCGATCCATGGTGGCCCCTTTGCAGGTTTTGCTACTTTTTGCAACTTTTGCTAATTTTTGCAAGTTTTGCTAACGGTTTAACATGTCTTGTGCCGCGGGATTGCAGGAGTGAAAAACGGGGATTCCTATTATTCCGACTACGTTGCAACGAGCGGGGCCCGGAGCGCGATGTTGCTGCGCTCCGGGCCCCGCTGCATTGTAAAACCATGACGGTTTGGCTGCCGTTGTTTTAGTCAAACAGACTCGGCATGTCGTTTTCTTTCATGAGGGCACCGGCGGAGGGCAGACTCTGCGCGGTGAACTTTTCGGCCGAGACGCCGGCGCCAAGGATCTCCTCGGTCGTGCCGACGGTGGTGACCGAGCGACCCTTCTTGGCTGTAAAGGCCTGGACGCCCTGCGTGTTGGTGGTCGTCTTGGTCTTGAGCAGCGACGTGTTGAAGTTCATCAAACGATAGTCGCTCGAGACCAGCGCGATGTCGCGATCTGTGTTGAGCACCTGGGCATACAGCAGTTTGCTGCCGCCGTAGATGGCGTTCTTGAGGCGCTTGCGGTTGGTCTTGGTAACGTATCCGGCAAGTGCGACGCGCACCACACGGCCGTTTTCAAAGACAAACAGCACGTCGGCCTTGTAGTCCTCGGGGTCGATGACCCAGATCACACTCTCATCGGGTTCCATCTCGAGATCGGTTGGCAGATACGAGCCCAGCTGGGCCGACTTGGTATCCTCAAACGCCGCAACCTTGCACTTGTACACCTGGCTCTTGTTGGTAAAGACCAGCAACTCGTGGGTGTTGGAGGACGGGAACTCGATAAAGGGTTTGTCGCCGTCCTTGTACTTGAGCGTGGTCGCCTTCTTGAGCACGCGGTCCGTCATCTTCTTAAGGTAGCCATCGCGCGAGAGCATGATGGTCACCGGGTACTCCTCGACCTCGGGCTCCAAGCTTACCTCGATAACCTCATGGGGCTCGATCCTGCCCGTGCGACGCGGCATCACATATTTCTTGTTGACCGCGGCCAGCTCGTCGCTGATGACCTTCTTGATGTTCTCCTCGCTGGAGAGGATCTCCTCAAGCTCGGCAATCTCGCTCTCAAGCTTGGCAATGTCCTTGGTGCGGTTGAGGATGTACTCTTCGTTAATGTTGCGGAGCTTGAGCTCGGCAACAAACTCGGCCTGGGTCTCGTCGATGTCGAAACCCTTCATAAGGTTGGGCACGACCTCGGCTTCAAGCTTGGTGCCACGGATGATGGCGATGGCCTTGTCGATGTCGAGCAAGATTGCCTCGAGGCCGTGCAGCAGGTGCAGGCGCTCGGACTTTTTGCCCAGGTCAAAGTTAATGCGGCGACGCGTGGACTCAATACGCCACTTGACCCACTCGTGCAGGATCTGACGCACGCCCATAACGCGAGGGTAACCATCGACCAACACGTTGAAGTTGCACGAGAACGAATCCTGCAGCGTGGTCGAGCGATAGAGCTTGGCCATGAGCTTGTCGGGGTCGACGCCGCGCTTAAGGTCGATGGCGATGCGCAAGCCCGAGAGGTCGGTTTCGTCGCGGATGTCAGCGATCTCCTTGACCTTGCCCTCTTTGGAGAGCTTGACGATGCGCTCGATGATGACATCGGTCTTGGTGGTGTAGGGGATCTCGTAGACCTCGATGATGCGCTCTTCGGGAATCCAGCGCCAACGGGAGCGGATCTGGAAGCTGCCAAGGCCGGTCTCGATAATCTTTTCCATCTCCTCGCGGCGGTAGATGATCTCGCCGCCGGTCGAGAAGTCGGGCATGGGCATGTACTCGAGCAGGTCGCAGTCGGGGTCCTGCAGGTAGTGCATTGTGGCAGTGCATACTTCGTTGAGGTTGAAGCCGCAGATGTCGGACGCCATGGCGACGCCGATGCCTTTGTTGGCCGAGACGAGGATGTTGGGGAATGTGGTGGGCAGCAGGCGCGGCTCCTTCATGGCGCCGTCGTAGCTGTCGACGAAGTCGACCGGGTCCTTGTCGATGTCCTTGAAGATCTCGGCGCTGATGGGGGAGAGCTTGGCCTCGGTATAACGCGAGGCGGCGTAGCTCAGATCGCCCGAATAGTACTTGCCAAAGTTGCCCTTCGACTCCACGAAGGGCGCAAGCAGCGCTTCGTTGCCCGTCGCCAGGCGCACCATCGTCTCGTAGATCGCGGCGTCGCCGTGCGGGTTGAGCTTCATGGTCTGGCCCACGATGTTGGCGCTCTTCTGGCGCTCGCCCTTGAGCAGGCCCATCTTGTACATGGTGTAGAGCAGCTTGCGGTGCGAGGGCTTAAAGCCGTCAATCTCGGGGAACGCACGCGAGACGTTGACGCTCATGGCGTAGGGCATGTAGTTGACCTCGAGCGTCTGCGTGATCGGCTGGTCGGTGACCTCGGAGTGCAGGCCGATGACGTTCTCGGCGTTGACCTGCTTTTTCTTTGGCTGGTTCTTCGTCTTCTTCTTTGCCACGATATCCTCTTGAACTTCTTATGGGCCGTCGTTATCGATGTGCTGCTATTGCAGGTCCAGCTGGTCCAGGTATTCCTTGCCGTGCTCGGAGATATGGCGCTTGCGGCCCGCCTCGTCGTTGCCCAGCAACAGGTTGAACATGGTCTCCATCTTGGTGACGTCCTCGGGCTCCACTTTGATCAGGCGACGCGTCTCGGGGTTCATGGTGGTGAGCCACATCATGTCCGGATCGTTCTCACCAAGACCCTTGGAGCGGTTGATGGAGCACTTTTGGTCGCCAATCTCCTTGAGGATGCCGTTCTTCTCGAGCTCGGTGTAGGCAAAGTAGGTCTTCTCTTTGCAGTTGATCTCGTAGAGCGGAGACTCGGCGATATACACGTAGCCCTCGTCGATAAGCGTGGGCACCAGGCGATAGAGCATGGTGAGCACGAGCGTGCGGATGTGATAACCGTCGACGTCGGCGTCTGTACAGATGATGACCTTGTTCCAGTTGAGGTTGTCCAGGTCAAAGGCGCCCAGGTTCTTGATGCGCTTGTCCTTGATCTCCACGCCGCAGCCCAGCACGCGCATGAGGTCCATGATGATGTCGGACTTAAAGATGCGCGGGTAGTCCTCCTTTAGGCAGTTGAGGATCTTGCCACGGACGGGCATAACGCCCTGGAACTCGGCATCGCGCGAGGTACGAATGGCGCCTGCCGCCGAGTCACCCTCTACGATGTAGATCTCGCGGCGGCTCTTGTCCTTGGAGCGGCAGTCGATGAACTTCTGCACGCGGTTGGCCATGTCGGTCTTCTGCTGCAGGTTGGTCTTGATGCTCTGGCGCGTCTTCTCCGCGTTCTCGCGCGAACGCTTGTTGATGAGCACCTGCTCCATGATCTTGTTGGCGGCGTCTTTGTTCTCGATCAGGTAAGTCGAGAGGCGCTCCTTAAAGAAGGCCGTCATAGCCTGCTGGATAAAGCGGTTGTTGATGGCCTTCTTAGTCTGGTTTTCATAGGACGTCTGGGTGGAGAAGCAGTTGGTCACCAGCACCAGACAGTCCTGGACATCCTGCCACTTAATGCCGCTCTCGTTTTTGTTGTACTTGCCCTGTTGCTTAATGTAAGCATCGATGGCACTGGTCAGAGCGCTGCGGGCGGCCTTCTCGGGCGAACCGCCGTTCTCGAGCCACGATGAGTTGTGGTAGTACTCCTGCATCATGAAGGTGCGCGAGAAGCACATGCACGCGGTAATCTTCACGTTGTAGTCGGGCAGGTCCTCGCGATCGCGACCGCGACGGTCGGCCTCGATAAAGAAGGGCTCGGTGAGGTAGTCGGTGCCGACCTTCTCGAGCACGTAGTCCTCGATGCCCTTTGGATAGCAAAAATCCTCTTCGGAAAACTCGCCATCGTCGCCCTCGATACGCAGGCGGAAGGTCACGTTGGCGTTGACCACGGCCTGGCGGCGCATGGTCTCGCGATACCAGTCGTGGGGGATGCTGATGGAGGTAAAGACCTCAAGATCGGGACGCCACTTAATGGTGGTGCCGGTGCGATCCTCGTCGCTGGGCTCAATCTCGAGTGCCTTCTTTTTGGCGCCGACGACCTTGCCCTTCTTAAAGTGCAGGGAGTACTTGTTGCCGTCGCGCCAAACCGTGACGTCCATGTATTCGGAAGCGTACTGAGTCGCGCAGGAGCCCAGGCCGTTGGTGCCGAGCGAGAAGTCGTAGTCGCCGCCCTGGTTGTTGTTGTACTTGCCGCCGGCATAGAGCTCGCAAAAGACGAGTTCCCAGTTAAAGCGCTTCTCGGAAGGGTTCCAGTCGAGCGGGCAGCCGCGGCCGTTGTCCTCTACCTGAATGGAGCCATCGCGAAAGGCGGTAAGGGTGATGAGCTTGCCGTAGCCCTGGCGCGCCTCGTCAACGGCGTTGGACAGGATCTCGAAGGCGGCATGCGCGCAGCCGTCGAGTCCGTCCGAGCCAAAGATGACGGCGGGGCGCAGGCGTACGCGCTCCTCGTCCTTGAGCTGGCGGATACTGTCGTTACCATAGTTTGCGGTGTTTTTTGCCATACTCGCTCTCTCGGTGCTCCTTTGCTGCGTTTAAGTCATATAGATAGTCAAGGTAGCATAGCCCAGCCCACAGACGATTCCACCCAACACGAAATCCATCGAACAATCGTTCGATTAGATAATGAATGCTTGGAATCGGGAGGGACCTGTCCTGTCCTATTCAAACATCTGCGGCAGGTCGATGAAGACGGTTCGATCGCTTTCGCCAGCTTCGAAGCCCGAACGGGAGAAGAATCCATAGCGATGGCACTTGAGTCCCGTTGCCTCGACTTGGGCGATTTCCTCGTCGACCATTTTTTGCGTGATGGGGGATTTGCGGAACTTTGCTTCGTAGAATGCGTAGCCCTCGGGGTCTTGCGTTACCACATCGAATTCGCCGCTCGTTTTGTTTGCGGGGTCGTCGTACCAGTACTTGCCTATGGCGTCGAAAGCCGGTTCGATCTTGCCGGTCCTGTTCTGCCGCACGAGGTATTGACGGCAGATCTCCTCGAACATATGAGGAACGTAGTTTTCCTCGAAGTCTTGGAAGACGTGACGATCATAGAAGACTTCCGGGTCGAGCAGCTGACGCGCTGAGGCATTGCGGAAAACATAGCGATAGTAAAAGAGCGAAAGCGGATCCACTACAAAGTAGCCAGACTTGCGCTTGTTCGTAGGGTCGTTGATGGGTGCACGCTTTTGGACGATTTCGAGTGACATGAGCTTGTCGAGCACGTCTGCCATGGCCGGACCGCTCGAGACGTGCGACTGTGCCAGCACGTCCCCCCAACGGGAGTAGCCTTGTGCGAGAGCCCCGAAAACTTCGTTGGCGTTGGTCATCTTCGAGATCTCGGCGTTGAGATAGGACGGCACCTCGCTTTCTAAGCGGGCGCCAGGTTCCGTGACGAGCTCGATGATGTTGTCGCGTACGCTTTGGGATTGATCGATGAGGCGATTGTAAAAGGGGATACCGCCAAAAACGCTATAGAGCCGCACCTTGTCCTCGGGCGAGAACGCGGGATAGAACTTCGCAGCGTCAAAGTAATCCATGGGCTTAAGCTCAAGCGCGAGATCAATTCGCCCGTAGAGGGGGCTTTCATGCTCGATGAGGGATTTCATAATCTCAACGTAGGAGCCGCACAGGACAATGTTTAAACGTGAGTCTTCCCTGCGGGCGTCGATTGAGGTCTGAAGAATGCTGTCTAGGCCTTTAACCGCATCTCTCAAGTAGGGGTATTCGTCGAGAACGAGGGTAATGTTCTTGTCTTTAGCTTGGGCAAACAGAAATTCGATGAGCTCGCGGATGCCTGTGAAGGCGAGCGGAGGAAAGCTCAGCGCTTCAGCAACAAGGACGGACAGACTCTCGAGGTTGTCTGCCTCGGAGGTTTGGCGGCACTCGTAATAGACCGTTGCGACGTCCGACAAATCGGTTAGCGCCTGCTTGATGAGCTCACTTTTTCCGACGCGACGCCTGCCGTAAATGAGAACATTGCGCTGCTCGGGTGCTTTGAGCGTTTTCTTAATACGGGCGAGCTCACGCTCCCTGCCAATAAATTCCACTTACTCGGTTCCTTCCGACTCGGTTTTGTCCGAGTTAATTGTATCGCATGGATCAGTTTATGCTCGAGTTTACTCGGACAAAACCGAGTCGGTTCTGTCCGAGTAAGTTTGAATAGTGAACCGAAGTTGTAATGTCCGCATGGCGATGACGAATATGGTTTTCATAATGACAGATATAGTTGACATTGTATGATATATGCAATATATTTCTGTCATGTTGCAACGGATATCTGTCCATTACTACGAAAGGAACTCCATGCCGGGCAAAAAGAACCTCCGCATGAAGGCGGCGCGCGCGGCGGTTGGCCTTTCGCAAGCTGACTTGGCCGAGGCCGTGGGCGTTACGCGCCAGACCATCGGCCTGATCGAGGCGGGCGGCTACAACCCCACGCTCAATTTGTGCGTGGCGATCTGCAAAGCGCTACGCGTTACGTTGAACGATCTGTTTTGGGAAGACGGGATCGACGTCGACCCTAACGCTCTTTAGGAGTTCGCTATGAAATTTGAAGATTTAAAACTCGTGCAAAAGTGGCGTGAATATGCCGGCCCAAAGGATGAGCGCCTGGAGGCTGAGAACGCGAAGATCTACAAGATTGGTTTCGTGCTGCTTTCGTTTGGCATGTTGATGATCTTTTTCTACCAGTTTATAGCTCGACAGGTTGCGTGGGTTCACAGCGACGCCAGTGAAATGCCGCATGGCTTTGCAACGCCGTTCGAGGCGGCCATGTATTTGTGGCTCGTTCTCGTGATGTTGATTTGCGCAGGACTGCAAACGCGGAAGGGCTATGTCGATACCAATCGTTTTGGGCAAACCGAGCATCTTCCTGTTGGATATTTCCTGCTTCTCAGCGGTCTTAGCGGCGCCGCGTTCGCACTTGTTATTGCCGCAATGCGCTGTATCGCTGAGGCGCAGATCGTACCGCTCGAAAGCGTCTTTTGGTTGGCGAACCTGGCCACGGGCGTGTTCTGCGGTGCGACGATTTTCGCGGCCACGTTTGCTGCCCTGTGCGCAACGTTTTTCACGGCGAAAAGACGCCGTGCCAAGCTCGAGGCAGAACTCGACTCCTCTGACGATATCTAATGCGTAATGGGCTGGCTCTGGGTATCCAGAACCAGCCCATTTTGATGTTCGATGAGCCGAGTTGGCGTCTCTCACAAAGGTAACTAGGAGCTAGCGAGGCCTATCCGAATTGTCCTCATTGGCGGTATCTTTTTCGAGCGCCGTGCGGCGGGCGCTGTAGGCGATGAGGCCGGCGCCTGCCGCGGCGAGTGCCGTAAGGGGAGCATTGACATCGCCCGTGCCAGCGAGCGCGCCCGCTTTTCCGGAGCGCTTGTTATTGCTGTGGTCCTTGCCACTGCCGGAGCTCCTTCCGCCGGAGCCGCCGCCCTCGTCGGTACCGCCGCCACTCGAGCCGCCATCGTCGTCTGCTGTCATCGGGGCGTCGTGAAGTTCTGTCGTATCCGCGCTGTCGCATACGCCGACCTGAACTTCTGAGCGTTCGCATGCCGCGTCGGGCACATGAAGCTCGTGCAGTACGGCACCCAGCGCCGAGTTTGCGCCCGGTCGAATTTCCTCGAGCGTTACGGGATCGAGCGCCACCAGATTACGCGCCTTCGCATACAGCGTTACGCGTTTGCCCACCTCGTCGCTCCAACTCTCGGGGATAGCGAAGCTCATGCGGAACTGTGCCGTGCAACCCGGTGCCAGCACGGCGTTGCCACTGTCGGCTACCAGCGGGTGCGTTGCAAAAGGTGTGCCCAGCGTTTCGAGCGCGTACTTCACGTGTGCCATGTCGTTGACCGAAGCGTCCTCGGCAAGCTCTGGATCGTAGATCGATGCCATGCGTGTGTTCGCTCCGAACCCGATGGATGCGCTGGAGAACGGCTGGCTGGAGCCCTCTCGGTACAGATCGATTGTGCCGGCGGTCAGCAAGGTGTTGCCGTCGTTTCGCACCGTGACCATGAAGGATTCGCCTGCTGCTCCGGGCACCACCGCGCCCGAGGTAGCGACTGCGCCCGTCGGAGTGGCACACGCCACCAAGGGCACTTCGATGCCGTGTAGTTCTGCCTCGCTCTTCTCCGCGCTTACAATGTGCGTGGCGAGCGCGGAGAGCATGCTCCCCGACGTCAAAAATGTCGTTATCTGATCGACGGGATGGTCCAGCTCGCACATCACGAACGGCTCCGTAAACAGATCGCCTGCCAAGGTGCTGGCGAAGATGCGGAAGTGCTTGCCCATCACTGCTACCGGGTTGCCTTCTTCGTCGTAGGTTTGTCCCACCTTGCCATCGGTGTTCTCTACATAGAGCACGCACCTGCCGTTGTTGCTTACGCTAAACGATGCCGGGCCACAGCCTGCGGCACCCACGGGCTGCGTTGCAAATGCCGATGCGCCTCGCGTCCAAGTAATATGCTGCAGTTGCTCGTTGACGGTTGCCAAAAAGCCCGTGTGCTGCGGCCACGGCACCGCGTGGGGTACTGTGGCATCTGCCGACATAACGCCCCAGCC
>CAJLAN010000022.1 GCA_905204635.1 uncultured Collinsella sp.
GGTGGCCCCGCCGCCAAGTATACGGCCACCGGTGTCATTTTCCTTGAATGCTTCCATAGGCATCGCTAGTCCTCAATGCCGAGCATGTCGCAGATTTTCTGCCCGCTGATCGCCCAGGTGCCGCCGATCATCATCGCGGGGAGCGTCCCGTCCGCGCACCACTTCTGGACTTGGCGCAGGCTCCACCCGCCAATCTCGGCCACGTGCTTAGGGGGTCTCGCACACCTTCACGTCCGCGCGCCGGATTTGCGAGCAGCCGAGCGGCTCCTTCCCATGCCCTGTTCTCGCCTTTGTCCGGAGCCATTCAGTCACCGCCCTAACCTCTGAGCTACTAATGACGTGTGATCACGGTTAAGACTGTACAAGAGCGAATTGCCGCGTTTAACTGTGGTTATGTAGTGCAGCAGTGGCAAAACTGCTTGACGGCGCGGGACTTCCATTTTGCTTTGCGACTGCTTGGACGGCCAAATTGCTCATTTGCTGACTTATAGCAATGCCCCAACGGCACCGTCGCGTTTGCAACCAGCCGCGGCCAACAGCAAGAACATCAGCAATTCCGTCGGCATGCATCGGACGTCCGCCGCTGGGGTATCCTTGGAGCACATGCACCGCAAGCCGCACAAAGGAGCCGCCATGCGCACCGAGCTCGATGTTCCCTTTTCGCACAAAGACCAGGCCAAGGCCCTGGGCGCCAAGTGGGACCGGGTCAAGAAGATCTGGTACGTGCCCGATGGCGTCAACCCCGAGCCCTTTGCCGCGTGGCTGCCCGGCGTGGATCGTTCCGACCCCAGCGCGCCCTACATCTATCTGGTGCTTGGCAAGCGCGAATGTTGGAAGTGCCACGAGCAGACGACGGTCGCGGCCTTTGGCATTCCGTATCGGGTGGCCGAGGACTCGGGCAGCAAGGCCGCGCCCGGCGCTGCGCCCGCCATGGACGACGCGGGCCACATCGCAATCGACACCGCCCGCGCCAACGCCATAGCCATCGTTCCCGCGCTGGGCTGCGTGCCGGCCGAGATCCGCGACTACCTGCGCGAGCGCTGCGGCTACAAGCCCGTAACGTCGCGCACCACCAAAACCGTATCGCTCGCCAGCACCTGCACCGCCTGTGGCGCGCTGCAAGGCAGCCATTACCTGTTCGAGGAGCCCATGTCGCCGTTTGCGCTCACGGCTATCAACAAGCTGCCCGCGCTGGAGTTCGTGCGCGTGGAAGTCGCCGGCGTCTTTGGCATCCACGCCAGACAGGGCAACTTTGACCAGGCACTTTTTACCTGGGCACGCGACCACCACACCCAGTTCCACAAGCCCCTGTGCGAGGGGATCTACCTGTAAGATATCTTAGGTACCGGCGAGCGCTCCTGGCGGCAAGGTATCGCCCAAAGGCAGAAGCACCCGACAGACAATTAGGTGTCCGCATCGTCATACACGACATCGATACCACAGCCGGGACAGCGTCCGGGGCGCACCAGCATGTGAAGACGGTCTTGTTACAGTCCCAAAATATGCTCCAAATAGCCCTTGTTAAACCAGAACGATTGCCTGGTCATCCAACGTCCGTCGGGCAACTCGTAGGCGTTCCTCGCAATATCGCCGATTTCGGTTCCGTCGGCGAATCTGTACGCAGCTTTTGAGGTATGCGGGCGGACGTGAACGATCGGGTTGTCTGCCATACCGGGCAGGTTGTTGGTCACTTTGAGCTTTCCGCTTGCATCCCGATACGGATTGAGCTCAACGCCCTCGCGAATGACCTTTCGTGTCTCATCCCAACAAGCCTTTGCGGGGCCTTCGATTTCGTTTGCCGGCATTGCCCAGAATAGGCAGCGGTCAAGGCGCCACTCCCCCTCGTGGTCCTCACGGAACACGACAAAGAAGAAACGACTGGTCTCAAGGCGCGCACGGAAGGAAGACGTTTCCCAATCCTCATTGATTAGCTGCTTAAACTCAAACGGAGGGAAGGACATTGCTTGCTCGATGTGCCCCCTCTTATTAACGCGACAAGCGCGGACGTTAATCCCAGCCTTAACGAACTCCTCGGCAGCATTGTTTTTTATGCCGAGCATGCGATAAACGAGTGTCGTCCATTGCGCCTTGTTTCCTGTGTATTCCAAGCCGTACTGCTCCGCAATCTGGCGATCAGTTTCGCCATAGTGTTGCTCGATCAGTCCAGTTACGTAGCTTTCGAAATCAATGGACTCGTCGTCGCCTCGAACGATGCTCTCGCCGATACGCGGGGCACCGAGAACATAGGCGTGAAGCACATAGTCCATGTACGAGCGTTTGAGAGAAAAGGCGCGACGTTTCGCGCGACGGCGTTCGATCTCGCCCGTATCGGTATTGAAGTACTCGTAGTACTGGTCGACCCACATTGTCGCTTCGGTTGCGCCCTTTGTGCAGGCGCCCAAGTAGGTGGTCATGCCCTCCGACAGCTCGTCTGCGCGACCATCCTGAATGTACGAAATGATTTTCTCGTAGTCGGCGCGAATGATTTTCATGTCCTCTTCGGGCAGACGAACCATGACCGCACGCTCAATGCGTTGGTCGTATTTATCGATGGAACGATCTCGGCCGTAGTAAATCAACAGGATATTGCTGAGCTTGGTCTTGAGATGAGAACTGTCGTAGTCGAGCGAAACAGGTCGGTCATAAGGAATCATGGTCAGGACAAGGCGCTCGCCAGCAGACTTCCGGCCGTTCTTGAGCACATCAAAACACGTTGCCTTGAGCTCAACGCCCGCCTCGGGAAAGTCGGGGCGATCGTCACTATTGGCCTTGTAGCCAAAGTAACGTTCTTCGATAAGAGTGCCCATACCGCCTTTGTACTTCTTGGAGCCAAAGTCCTTGGGCGCACTCTCCCCCTCCGGAGCAATACCGAGCTCGAGAATATCGCGGAACGTCATGCCATCGAGATTGGCAGCATAGCGCTCAATACTTGAGGGGTCAGAAAAATCAGTATCGTCAAGCATGCGCTTGAAATCGAGGCGCTTCTTAGACACGGGATACCTCCGAAACTCGCAACTAACCTCATGGTAGTTCAGAGCAACTACTAACGCCCAGAAAATTGAGGTCTTGATTGTCCCCTCGATCGGTTATTGTTGTGACCACCATAACCGGACACAGCAGCGATTGGAGAAACGTGTCTGAGATTAATATTGCCGAGCTTTTTGCGGGCGTCGGTGGATTTCGTTTGGGTCTCGAAGGCTATGCCGACCCTCGCCATCCCGAGTTTTATATGAAGCCCGCCGGCCCCTTCCGCACCATTTGGGCCAATCAGTGGGAGCCGCCCGGAACCAAGGCGCGTCAGTTCGCGGCCCGTTGCTACATGGATCGCTTCGGCAATGATTCCGTCGTCAACGAAGACATCAATAAGGTCCTGGAGCAGGCCGAGGCGAAAGAAATCGAAATCCCCGATGTCCAAATGGTTGTTGGCGGTTTCCCCTGCCAAGACTACTCTGTCGCGCGTCCGCTCAATCAGGCACACGGCATCGAGGGCAAGAAGGGCGTCCTTTGGTGGGACATCTATCACTTCCTCGAAATGAAGAAGCCCAAGTTCGGTCTCTTTGAGAACGTCGACCGCCTGCTCAAGTCGCCCGCGTCTCAACGCGGTCGCGACTTCGCCATCATCCTAAGCTGTCTTGCCGACCTCGACTACACGGTCGAATGGCGCGTGGTCAACTCTGCCGAATACGGTTTCCCCCAGCGTCGCAAGCGTGTTTATATCTTCTGCGAAAAGGACGCTGGCAAGGTTGATCTCGTTAATCGCATGCACAACGGCGTCATGGCTAAAGCCTTCCCCGCCATCTATCCCGACGAGATGTCCGAGCTCGACGTTTTGCCCGACCCCTACGAGAACTCAACTCGTTTTGGCGTCGGCCAAAAGACCTCTCAATTCAAGAATGCTGGCGTCATGCAGGGCTGTCATGTTCTGACCTGCGACTTTGCCGAGGACTATCACGGTGAGCGCCACGTGCTTGGCGACGTGCTTGTCGACGAGGCTGATGTCCCGGAGCAGTTCTACATCTCCGACGAAAAGCTTCCCGACTGGCGCTACCTTAAGGGCAGCAAGCGCGAAGAGCGCACTAACAAAAAGACAGGCTTTACGTACACGTATTCCGAGGGAGCCATGAGCTTCCCGGATGCCACCGACAAGCCGAGCCGCACCATCCTCACAGGAGAAGGCGGCACGGGAGGGAGCCGCTTCAAGCACGTCATCGAATGTCCCGATGGCCGTTTCCGCCGTCTTGTTCCCGACGAGCTCGACCAGCTTCAGGGATTCCCGAAAGGCTGGACCGATACGGGCATGACTGACGGCCATCGAGCCTTCTGCATGGGCAACGCACTCGTCACCGGCGTGCCCCATCGCATTGGCGAAGCTATGGTCGAAGTGTACGGCCTCTAAGGCAAGCAATCCGGAGCCGGCAGTTCACGCTGTCGACCCCGTTTTTCCACCCCACTCCCCTGTATACTGATGTAGCACGTGTTTCATCCGGGCTTGTTGGGCCGGATTGTTCATGGGAGGGTCTTATGGCTGCTTCGAATCCGCCTAAGGGGAGCGTTTCTTCTTCGTCCATCAAGCCGGTAACGCGCAAGGCCGTGCGCTGCCAGCGCGAGGTCGCTTGGCTTGTCACGCAGGCGGCGGGCAGGCTTGTGGCGACCACTCAGGACGTCAATGCGCCTACGCCGAGCTTTGTGTTAGCGACGGCGCTGGATTTTGTGCGCCAATTGGAGCTTGCCGAACAGGATGCCAGCGGCCACCTCGACTACCAAAATGTTATGGCGCCCGACCTGCAAACGTTCTGCCACATGGCCAAGTTGCCCGCCGCGCCCAATGCGCTTTCGGACGCAGGCTACATGTTTACGCTCTCAGGCGCGGACCTTATCCGCGACATCTATGCATACTGCAGCGAACTCGCCAAGCGCCACGTCCTTGACGCGGCAGAAGTCAAACCGGGGTATGTCATCAAGCTGGTTCTTAGGCTGTTCTTGATGGACGGGTTCGGGGCCATGCCGGCGTAAGCCGAGCCTTTAGCATCACCGTCGACTGAGCAACAACCGCTTTACCTTAGTGGGCGCCAATTGAGGGTCGATTATTGGGTCGTCTCGTCCACTAACGCATTTATTCCACGCGCTCTGACAGTCGATACTTGCGGTTGCGGCTCGTCGCCGGCGCCGTGGGCTCAAGCTCGCCTTGAGCAATGAGCGCGTTGACGCGCGACCTAACCTGGGAAATTGTGAGCCCTGTGTGCTCTGCCAGCTCGCGCGTCCCCAGCTCGCCGTAGTGTTTGAGTGCCGTCACAATTAAGCCCCCGCCATGATCGACCGGCTCGATCTTTGAACGGTAAAGTACGACCTTGAACCGATCGAATCCCGGGCAGAACAGGGGCCCGGCCAGACCATGCGCGCGCATGGCATCGATCATCATCGGGATGCCCGAGCCATTGCCCTCAGCCGGCGAACCTGCGCCATCCGGCAGCGGGACAATCGACATGAGCTTCACAAGCGTCGCGTTACGGCATCGGGAGCTGCCGTCAAACAGGTTCTCACGAGTCTTTCCTCCGTATAGGCCGCCGGGGTTCGTCACCTCGATACGGTCATCAAAGACGTCAACGGCGATCGACTGCCCACAGAACCGATCTCCGGATTCTCGGTGGATTACGGCGTTGGCGATTGCCTCGCGCAGGACCTCCTCGGGAATCTCCAGCGAGTCGACACGCGAGACGCCTTGGATCGTCGAGGTTCGCCGCAAATTCTTGGCGATTGCCGCGACGGCATCCGAGATCATTTCGCCCAATGTTCCCTCGCAGATCGTACGGTCCATGAACCTCAACGGCCCCGCCGCGCCCTTCTGCGTTCCGGCATAGACCGCCACATCGATAAAGAGCTTGGGATAGAACTGTTGGGGATAGGCACCCGCGGCCAGGAGCCCGGCCTTAGTAATATTGCCCTGGGAGTCGAGGAAATTCAGGCGCTCCAGCTTCGTTTTCTTGTCCGGCGCGCCGCGCATTGCACGAGGTGTCAGCGAGAAAGCACGCTCTATCGTGCGGTCGACCAGGGCCTCGTCAAGATCGCCTGCGACCGCGCCGGACACTGCATCGCGATCACTGGGGCTCGTCCGTTCATACGATGACAAGGACAGGACCTCAGTCGACGAAAGCGGAACATCTTTGTCATCGATGCGTTTGTAGCTGCCGCCTTGAGCACCGCGCTCTATTACATAGCAGGGCTTGCTCGACGGGTCGAGCTCCTCAATCGTGATGACCAGAACCACGGCGCCCTGGAGCTCCACGCGTTCAATGGTGTATTTGGGCGGATTGGCCAGTTTTCCGCGACCGCCGGCATCACCCATGCCCGCTACGAATTGGTTGAGCACCTTCTCGGTCTCAAAGTTTGCAACTGGGACAAAACCCGCGCGCTCGCTCACGCCGAGCACGATAATTCCGCCAGCGGTATTCGCGAATGCGCTAACCGTTTCCCATACGTCGCGGGAAAGCGTCGTGGCGCTCTCCTTGACCTCGACGTTAAGATCGTCCGAGCCCATGCGCCTTAAAGACTCGAGCAGACCGGTCAGCTCGTTTTCGTTCATCTGCATGTCCTTTCACTCGGCCCGGCGGAGAATGCCGCGAATAGATTTCCTTCGTCTCTCAGTTATCTCTCGTAATTATCTCTCATCTTACTGCTATCTCTCATATTAGAGATAAGTGAGAGATGAAAGATAAGATGTCTGCCGTCTGTTTCATTTAAACATGTTTTTGCTGGTAGAACAATCAGTATTGAGATAATACCATGATTGCTTGTCTCTTTGCTGCTCAGTTATCTCTCATATTTATCTCTCGTCTTTCTGTTATCTCTCGTATTAGTGACGAATGAGAGATGAGAGATACGTGAGTGATGGACGAACGTGGATTTTTGGACGGTCGGAAAATCCCTCAAACAAAAAACGGGGCCGGCCTTACGCCGAGCCCCGTTTTCAAACGGTCAGTTAGTTATCCAACGCGCGAGCATAGCAGTCAGCATTACGCCGCTGCGAACACTCCCAAGCCCGTTCCGATAATGCAGATCGCAAAGATGCCAATAATAATCCAAATGGTCTTGACACCCTTTTTGTACAGGGCAACGCAAGCGAACGTTGCCAGCAGGGGCAGAAGGCCAGGGAAGATCGAATCGAACAGATCCTGCAGGACAATCTCCGAACCACCCACGTCAAAGGTCAAAGCAGTGGACAGTGAGACCTGTGCCGCAATCATGGCGCCGATAACGGTCATTCCGAGGACACCGGCAGCATGCGTCATGCGAGACATGAGGTTATTCTCTTCGGACTGCTGCAGGAACTTGGTTCCCAGGTCGTATCCCAGATGGGCTGCGACGATACGCGTTGCAAAGTTAATCACGGAGTAGATGAGCGCGTACACGATGGGGCCGAGCGGGTTGCCCGTCGAAGCGATGCCGATACCAATGCCGGCGGCGACCACGCGGAACGTACCCCAGTAGAACGAATCGCCAATGCCGGAAAGCGGTCCCATGAGGCCGACCTTCATGGCGTTAATCGAGGACGTGTCGAAGTTCTTATCGGCAGCCGCCTGCTCTTCCATCGAAACCGTAAGGCCGGCTACAAACGGAAGCACATGAGGCGTGATGTTAAAGAACTCGGTATGGCGATCAAGCGCCGCATAGTAATCGTCGTCGTTGGGATAGATCTTTCGCAGGGGCTTCTGAATGGTGTACATGAAGCCCATTGCCATCATCTTGTCGTACGACTGCGAGCACTGGCTCGTAAACTGGCGAAGGAACATGCTCCGATACATATCGGGAGTCATAATCGCGTCCTTCTTGGCCTCTTTGAGATCGGTGTTCTGGGTAGCCATTAGAAGTCCTCCTCTTCATCCTCGGCAACCGTCTGCGGACCGGACGAGCCCTCGCGGAAGGCCAGGAGCAGTGCGACGCAAATGGCAGCTGCGGCGACGCCGATAACGTCCATCTTGAGGTAGATGACCATAATGAATCCCAGGAACAGCCAAGGAAGCAGCTTGTTATCGCCCATGGTCCTAATAAGAAGTGCGAAGCCGATGCAGACCATGACGCCGGACGCAACGTTGAGGCCGTCCATCACAAACTGCGGAATAGCGTTAAGCGCATTGTTGATGAGGTCGGCACCAAAGAACAGCGAGCAAAACACCAGCAGTGCAGACGGAATGCCAATCGACAGCGGCACGATGGTCAGATGGTACAGATTCGCCTTGGCAAGATCACGATTTGCCAGAGCGGTCTCGATCTTCTTGCAGGCAAAGGCACCCGGAACGGCGTAGCAGAAGTTGCGCCACACCTGAAGGAAGACGGAGACGGGAAGGGCGAGTGCGACGGCAGTTGCCGTGCCCGTACCCGTAATGACGGCAAACGCGCAGCCAAGCACGCCGGAAGCATAGACCTCGGGAGGAACCGCCGCACCGACCATGATAGCGCCCATGAACATGGACTCCAAAGCAGCGCCGACGATAACGCCCTGCTGGACATCGCCAAGGATCAAGCCAACGAACAGGCTCGTAAACAGCGGACGACCAAGCATCGTAATGCCAAATAATTGCTCGTCCATGGACGCAATAAATGCGACCAGTGCAACTAGAAGATACTGGACAACCATTTCGATCAACCCCAGAAACAGGTCTGCAGGCGAGGCATTCTGCGCAGCTCGCCTGCAGACAACCGCAGCAATTTGAGAGGATTAGTAGTTCATCTGGTGATAGTAACGACGCGTGGTGAGCGGGTGGTTACGGACGTGCTCGAGATGGCAGCTCAGACGCTCGGTGATGGTGTAGGTGACCATCGGGGAGACGATCTTGCGGAACTCGGGGTCGCTGAACGGCAGCTCGACCTCGGCGGTGTCGAACTTGTTCACGCGGACATGGACGCCCTTCTCGTCGGCGAGCATGTGAGTGAAGTTGTCCACGCGGTCCATGAGCTTACGGGTGTCGTCCTCGCCGTAGAGCATGATGAGGCTCGTGCCCTCCTCGCACAGTTCGATGGTGCCGTGGAAGAACTCGGCGGCGTGGATAGACTTGGTCTTGATCCACTGCATCTCCTCGAGAATGCACATAGCGTAGTCGTAGGCCTCACCCCAGAGCATGCCGGAACCAATCACCATGTGGTAGTCGGTGTCCTTGAAGTCCTCGGCCATGGCGGCGCAGCGCTCGTCCTGAGCGTCCTTGGCCTTGATGAGGTACGGAGCGATCTTGCCGAACTCCTCCATGAAGGTGTCGTACTTGGGGAAGGCGCCGGCGTTCTTGAGGAAGCGGGCGACCAGCGTAATCTGGTAGGTGTAGATGGCCTCGCACAGGACGTCGTCCTCGGCGAAGCTGAAGAACTTGTAATCGGCGTACTCAGTGGCCGGGGTGTTGTCGTTGGAGACATACATCAGCGTGCGGGCGCCCTGCTCCTGGCAGAACTTGGCAGCCTCGATGATCTCGGGGGTGGTGCCGGTGCGGGTGGAGAAGACGCAGACCGAGTCCTTGTTGAAGGTCTTGGGCGGGCATGCGAGGAACTCAGCGGCAATCTCGCAGTGGACGTCGACGTCGGCCGTGGTGGTCTCGACCCAATACTTCATCGGGAGCGTGTGGGCCCAGGTGCCGCCGCAGCCGATGAAGAAGATGTTGGAATAACCCTGCTCGCAGACCTTGTCCACGGCAGCCTCAATCTGAGGACGGAGAGCGAGGGCATCGCTCACAACCTTCTCGTAACGAGGCTCATCGAAATTGAACATCCCTTACTCCTAACTCACTTGGATGAACCCTTCATTCATCCCATGACGTTATAATACTTTATATAACTAACTATGCAAGAACTATTTCAGATTTTTTTGATTTTTCTTTAATAAAAAGCCCGCCGTTCAAATGATCGGCGGGCTTAAGAAAGGAGGACCTGGTTAATAAATGCCAGACAATGGCATGTTTCCAGCTAGAAAACGTCTTTGGCAAATACCTTTGAGTCATTGGGGACCTGACGGATTTCGATAACCACGCCATCGTTCACAAGCTCTTGGATATGCTCGGCATCGGTTTCGGTCGCAAAGATCGCGGGGGTCGGATGAAGCGTGGTCTCGGGAGACTTTCGGGTTCCACCCAGATTGATCTCTTTGATGTCTTTGCAACCCTTAGCAAGGCGATAGGCATCCTCGATCGTCTCGACAATGATAAACAGCGAGTACTTGTCGGTAACGCCGCTGTTGAGCGCCTCGATGGCCGCGTTTACGTCTTTTATGACGAGCTTCACGCCGTTGGGACGAGCTAGCCTCAAAGCGGCTTTTCTCATGTCGTCTTTTGCCACGGCATCGCTGGCACACAGGATGCAATCGACATCCAGCGCATGCGTCCAAGACATGGCGACCTGGCCGTGAATCAATCGGTAATCGACCCTCGTAAGCTTAATCATCAAAAACATCTCCACACGTAATAAAGGTAATGACAGGGTTGAATTATTCGTTGAAGCTTGAGCTAGAACTCTTCTTCTTCGACATCGGAGAGCATATCCGCCGCCTCACAAAGCTGGATAAACGAACGTGATCCCTCGACCGCGGCTTTGGCCTTGTCCGCATCCAGGGAGTCCAGCTGTGTAACCATTTCCACCAGCAGCGGCAAGTTCATTCCGGTGATCAACGTAAACGATCCGGTGGCCTGCCTCTGGATGAATTCGTTGTTTACAGAGCCGCCAAAGATGTCAGTCACGACAAACCAAGAGTCGGCAGGGTCCCTCGTCTCCATCCAAGCATCGATAAGCGCTGCGACATCCCTCGTGTCGTCATCGATATAGGCGCACAGGCACTCGATTCGGTCGTTGGCGCCCATCAGGATCTCGAGAGAGCTCTTCATACCTTGGGCGAGATAACCATGACTCGCTAGCAATATCTTATTCATAGTTCTCCAATATCAATAAGACGTACTATATTGTCATAACAAAGTATATAAGCAATTTCCTTTTTGCGGTGCGTTAATTCTCTAATTCCGCGAACGGTAACAATTGGTCGGTAAAACGGCCGCTCCTTTTACAGAACGGCCGCCCTTGCTTACAGATAGAACTTCAGTCGCTCGGTGCAATACACCTGACGAGAGATAAAGAGTGGCTCGCCGCTTGGTGCATAGCGCCTGTCGACAAACAGAAGCAGCGGAGAGTCCAGCTCCACGTTAAGGTATGCCGCCTCGAGCTCGCTCGCATAGCAGACCTCGAGCGTACGCGTATTGGGACCCATCTTGATCCCCTGGCGATCGAGTGCCGCCATCAGCGAATCATCGAGGGACTCATGCTCCAAAAAAGAAAGCGCGGCGGAATAACTATTGGTTTCCAGCATCGTGGGCTTGTCATCCACAAGCCGCAGGCGACGGCTACGCAATACCTTTTGGGTATCGTCTACGCCCAGGAACTTCGCGTCTCGCAGGCTTGGAAAGTCCCAGCCCATTTCGAGAACCCTGGTAGACGCCTGTTTGCCCGCAAGCTGGCACGAATGGGTAAAGCTCTCACGGTCGTCCGCGGCATACATCTGTGTGTCCGGCGAAACGAACGTGCCCTTGCCGCGGGCTCTCTCAACAAGCCCAGCATCTTCCATTTCTTTAATTGCAGAGCGAACCGTTATTCGGCTCACGCCAAATTGCTCGATAAGCTCCGCTTCGGTCGGAAGCTTATCTCCCGGGCGGTACGTGCCGTTGGCGATCGAATCAGAAAGCGCACGGACAATCTGTTTGTAGAGGGGGATAACGCTATTTGCTTCAACCATATCAACCATACCTTTGCAAGGAATCAGCAGTTTATAGATAGATGACTTATATTGTATTAGAACTTTTTAGGAGTCCATATATTTCCTAAATGATTCGGTAAACGGGGTGTTATTTCACTTTAGCGGGGTGCAGCGGCTACCCGCGGCATTCGTTATCAACCTAGCTAGGCTAGTCCACCCACATCGTCTCCAGTTCGCCGCAGAGCCGCGGCCCCATATGGGTATACTCTCGAGGATTCGACTCGATTCGCCCCCGCTGGGGCGTCAAAGGAGACTGCATATGCCCACCACCTCAACCGACCCGCGCGCCGCTGCTGCCGCACTGCTGGCGCCCGGTACCACCTGCCACGGCTTTGCCGTCGAGCGCTGCGAGACCGTGCCCGAGCTCGACTCGGACGCCTACGTGCTGCGCCACACTGCCTCGGGCGCTCGCCTGCTATACCTGGCGTGCGACGACGAAAACAAGGCCTTTGCCATTGGCTTTAAGACGCCGCCGGCCGATTCCACCGGCGTGTTCCATATTCTTGAGCACTCGGTGCTGTGCGGATCGGCCAAGTTCCCCGTCAAGGAGCCGTTTGTCGACCTGATCAAGAGCTCCATGCAGACGTTCCTCAACGCCATGACCTACCCCGACAAGACCATCTACCCCGTTGCCACCACCAACGAGCAGGATCTGTACAACCTGATGGACGTGTACCTGGACGCGGTGTTCAACCCGGCCATCTACACCAAGCCGACCATTTTTGAGCAGGAGGGCTGGCACTACGAGCTGGACCTGCCGGAGGGCGTCGAGGGCGAGAGCGACGGCAGCTCCGCGAGCCTGCGCGAGGGCACGCTGCGCTATAACGGCGTGGTGTTCAATGAGATGAAGGGCGCACTGTCCGACCCCATGAGCGTGCTGGACGATGCTGTTAACGCCGCGCTCTATCCCGACACCGCCTATGCGCATGAGAGCGGCGGTGACCCGCGCGCGATTCCCGCGCTCACCTACGAGCAGTTCCTGGACACGCACGCGCGCCACTACAATCCTTCCAACTCCTACATCACGCTCTACGGCGACCTGGACGTGGACCGCGCGCTGACCTTTTTGGACGAGCGCTATCTGTCGCAGCCGAGTGCCGCGAGTCGCCGCATAGACGCCGCCGTTGCCGCCGGCGAGGACCCGTCCGCGCTGGCGCCCAATCCGCTGGACGTGCAGGTGCCTGTGACCTGCGAGTATCAGCGCGTCGAGATGGCCACCACGCCCGAGAACGCCCTGGTGGGCCTGGGTCTTGTGCTGGGCAGTGCGCTCGACCGCAAGCGCACGATCGCGGCGGACATCCTGTTCGAGGCGCTGCTGGGTTCCAACGAGGCACCAGTTAAGAAGGCCATCCTGGCGGCAGGCCTGGGCGGCAACGTGGTGAGCTACACCGCGGCCGAGAGTCTGCAACCCTACGAGCTCATCATGCTGCAAAACGCGCAGCCCGGCGTGGCGCGCGAGCTGCGCCGCGTGTTCCAGGACGCCTGCCGCGACCTGTGTGAGCACGGCGTTCCGCGCGAGCGCCTGGAAGCCATCATCAGCAGCAACGAGTACGACCTGCGCCAGCGCGACTAT
>CAJLAN010000023.1 GCA_905204635.1 uncultured Collinsella sp.
GGTGCGTGGCCGGCTTGGATATACGTCGCCAGCCCCTCAGTCGCCTCTGCCATATAGGGGCTATGAAATGCACCCGACACCGCGACCTTCATGGCCCGGCCACCAGCCTCTTTTACCAAGACGTCGAGGGTCTGCAACGCATCGGGCGCTCCGGCAACAACCGTCTGCTGCGGGCTGTTGTAGTTGACCGGCCAGCAGTCCTCGCCCGCCTGCGCAGCCAGGTTCTCGACTTGTGCCGCATCAAGCTTGATGACGGCGCGCATGCCGCCCGGATGGCGCTCGGCAGCCGCAGCCATCAGCGCGGCGCGCTCGCACACGAGTTCAAAGCCCGCTCGCGTATCGAACGCCCCCGCAAAGGTGAGCGCGGCGACCTCGCCCAGCGAAAATCCCGCACAGGCGGCAGGTACCACCCCGCGCTCGCGCAGGGCAACGGCAACAGCCAAGTCGTGCACGAACACGCATGGCTGCGTGTTCTCGGTCTGCGAGAGTTCCTCCTTGGAGGCGCTCCGGCACTGCTCGCTGGTCCCCGGGCGCACCTCGTCGGCGATTGCGAACACCTCGGCGGCCGCCGGCGATGCTTCGATGAGGTCGACGCCCATCACGGGATGCTGGGCGCCCTGGCCGGCAAACAGAAACGCTACGCTACCCATGCGCACGCACCCTTCAGGACGCGCTCGGCACCATCGACCAAGTCGTCGACGATTTCGCACGCACTCTGGCGCTCGTTGACCATGCCGGCAATCTGTCCGCACAAATACGAACCCTCTTCGTAATTACCGTCCTTTGCGGCCTTGCGAAGAGCACCCGTGCCCATGGCCCCAAGCTCCTCGGGACTTGCACCCGCCGCCTCACTTTTAGCGTAGGCATTGGTGAAGGGGCTCTTGAGCGCACGCACCGGATGTCCCGTCGAACGGCCAGTCGCGCGCGTCGAGGTGTCTCCCGCCTTGAGCACCAGCTCTTTGTACTGCTCAGAAACAGTGCATTCGTTTGCAACGAGAAAGCGTGTACCCACCTGAACGCCGGCGGCACCGAGCATAAAGGCCGCTGCCACGCCGCGACCATCGGCGATGCCGCCAGCCGCAACCACGGGAATATCGACCGCATCGACAACCTGCGGCACCAGCGCCATCGTCGAGGTCTCGCCAATATGTCCACCCGATTCGGTGCCTTCGGCAACCACGGCGGTGGCCCCGCGACGTGCCACGAGACGCGCCAGCGCCACCGAAGCCACGACGGGGATGACCTTAATGCCCGCATCGTTCCAAGCCTTCATGTACTTGGTGGGATTGCCGGCACCCGTCACGACGACCGGCACTTGTTCATCGATCACAACCTGTGCGACCTCGTCGACAAACGGGCTCATGAGCATAACGTTGACGCCAAAGGGCTTATCCGTCTTGGCGCGCAGCTCGTGAATCTGATCGCGCAGCCAGTTGGCGTCGGCATTCATGGCCGCGATAATGCCTAAGCCGCCTGCCTCGGACACGGCAGATGCCAGCGAGGCGTCGGCAATCCAGGCCATGCCACCCTGGAACACGGGCTTTTCGATGCCGAGCAGCTCGCAGAGAGGAGTCTTGAGCATCTCTACTTCTCCAATGCCGCCTCAACCGTATCGGCGAACTCGCCGACTGTCTTGGGGTTCTCCTCGGTATCGAGCTGGATACCAAACTCGTCCTCGACGGCGACGAGGATCTCGACGGTGCCCAGGCTGTCGAGGCCAATCTCCTCGAGCGTGGACTCGGGCTTCATTTCGACGTCGTCAAGGCCAGCGGTCTCGCGGATAACGTCGCAAACGCGCTCGAAGGTCTTCTGATCTGCCATGGTAGTTCTCCTTTGTTTGTGCCCTAGGGGCGTTTTTATTTCCTATGTGCGACTACTTCCAACGAAGCAGATAGCCACCTATATCCAGGCCGGCGCCAAATCCAACGAGGGCGATAGTGTCGCCCGCATTCAGTGCGTCGGTGCGTGCCAGCCGGTCAAGCGCAAAGGGAATGCAAGCGCTCGAAATATTGCCGGTCTCGCGCAGCGTTCGAACCACACGCTCGTCTGGCACGCCGAGGCGCTTGACCGCCTGACTCAGGATTCGTTCGTTAGCCTGATGGAATACAAAATGATCGATATCTTCGACCGAAATGCCCGCATCGCTCGCAAGCTTATGGACCGTGTCGCAGATGGCGTTGACGCCAAACTTGAAGACGCGACGGCCGTTCATGGAAAGCACGCTTTCGCTATCCGCGGAGGCCTTAAACGGCGAGGTTCCGACCAGACCGGGAACGCGCAACGTCTCGACGTCGGGCGCCGTCGAAAGCTCAACGGCAAGAGGGTTGTCTCCCCCAGCCTCCATCACAGCGGCGCCAGCCCCATCGCCAAAGAGCACGCAGGTGGCGCGGTCGGTCCAATCAAGCGCGCGCGTCATCTGCTCGGCAGCAACGACAAGCACATGCTTGGCTCGTCCTCGGGCGATATAGCCCTCGGCGACATCGAGCGCAAATACGAAGCCGGCGCAGGCCGCCGAGACATCGAAGGCAGGGCACGTCGCGCCTAGTCGCTCAGCAACGGCACACGCCTCAGCGGGAACAAGGTGGTCGCCCGTCGTCGTCGAGCAGACAATCAGATCCAGCTGGCTCGCGTCGATTCCGGACACCTGGAGGGCCCGCTCGCTCGCCGCTACGGCAAGATCGTCAAGTGACTCGGTGGTGCAGACGTGGCGGCTCTTGATACCGGTGCGGGTAAAAATCCACTCATCCGAGGTATCGAGGAACTCGGACAGCTCGTCATTGGAAACACTGCGCTTAGGAAGCGCCGAGCCTGTTCCAAGAATCGTGAAACCCATCACTAACCTCCTTTGAGTTGTTGACGTGTTTACATCGACCAAGAGAGGATAGCGCATTTCAGTCGTTGTTGACGTGTTAACATTAAATTGTCCAAATGTGACAAAGGCTTCACATTGTGTCTGTCTCTCGAAACCATTGCGTTATTCACTTATTCATTAAGGAGGTAGCAGCCGTTATGGATGCCAAATTAACGATAGTCGACGTAACCGGATCGACCAACGATGACCTGCTCGAAGCAGGAAAACAGGGTGCGCCGCACGGCACAGGACTTGCCGCCCGGGCTCAGACAGCAGGACGCGGCCGGCGCGGCCACACGTGGGATTCAACCGCTGGCAACCTATTGCTTTCGATTGTCCTGCGTCCATGCGTTAATCCTGCAAAGTACTCTGGTCTTGCCGCCGTCAGCGGCCTAGCGGTGCTCGAGGCGCTCGAGGCGCAAGGGCTTGCTAACGAGATCGGCCTCAAATGGCCCAACGATCTGGTCGCGCGAGGACGCAAGCTCGGCGGCATTCTGGTCGAGGCCGCACGCGATAACGAAGGCAACCCCTTTGCGGTCTGTGGCATCGGCGTCAACGTGAACTATGTGCCCGCGGAGGTTCCCGATGGCGGCCTGCCGGCAATCGGCCTGTCAGACCTCAACGAGAACGTTCCCGCCGTCGATGTATTACTCAAGGAGGTCTATCACACCGTCGTTAACGCTGCGGACGCATGGGCAGATCTGCTCAACGCCATGGAAGAAAACGCTGGACCGCTCGCGCCCGTCCACGACGAATATGTCGCACACCTCAATTGGATTGGGGAGCACGTTATCGCCCGCTCCCCCGCAGGAGACGAACTGGCGCGAGGCATCTTTAAAACCGTCGATGCCTTTGGTCGCGCGTGTATCGAAACGGAAAACAGCTTGCAAGCCTTTCATTTTGAGGAGGCATCGCTGCGCCCCTTGAGCGAATAGGATGCCGCAGCCACCTACTCGACAGCATTACCCAGCAGTCCAAACCATCATGCAAAACAAAAGAGCCCCGCTACCAAGATGGCAGCGGGGCTCTGTAAGCTATGAGCAATATCGCTTAGAGCTTGATGTCGATGTCGACGCCAGCGGGGAGGTCGAGACGCATGAGCGAATCAACGGTGCCCGAGGTGGGGTCGAGGATGTCGATGAGGCGCTTGTGGGTGCGCATCTCGAACTGCTCACGGGAGTCCTTGTTCACGTGCGGCGAGCGGATAACCGTGTATAGGTTGCGCTCGGTGGGCAGGGGGACAGGACCGGAAACGCGAGCGCCGGTCTTCTGAGCGGTCTCAACGATGAGCTTCGCGGACTGATCGACGACCTCGTGATCATAGCCCTTGAGGCGAATGCGGATCTTCTGGGTAGCCAACTTAAACCTCCAAAGAGTGCGAGAGATGTTCTCGCGGATTACGTAACAGGGAGCTCGAACTTAGGCGTTCTTGCTCATGACCTCGTCCACGATGGACTTGGGCGCGGGCTCATAAGAGTCGAACTGCATCGTGTAGGATGCACGGCCCTGGGTCTGGGAGCGAAGGTCGGTAGCGTAACCGAACATCTCGCCCAGCGGCACCTTGGCACGGATGAGCTTGCTGTTCTTGCGATCCTCCATGCCCTCGATCTTGCCGCGGCGACCGGAGAGGTTGCCCATAACGTCGCCCATGTACTGCTCGGGGGTCTCGACCTCGACAGCCATGATCGGCTCGAGCAGCTGCGGATCGGACTTCTTGAGGGCGTCCTTGATAGCCATGGAACCGGCGATCTTGAAGGCGGCCTCGGAGGAGTCGACCTCGTGGTAAGAACCGTCGAACAGGGTGACCTTAACGTCGAGGACCGGGAAGCCGGCGATAACACCGGTGTTCAGGGCCTCCTGGATGCCCTTGTCGATGGACGGGATGTACTCCTTGGGCACGACGCCGCCGACGATAGCGTTGACGAACTCGTAGCCGAAGCCCTCCTCCATCTTCTCGAGCTTGATGACGGCGTGGCCATACTGACCGCGACCACCGGACTGACGGACGAACTTGCCCTCAGCCTTCTCGACGTCGTGACCAGCGGTCTCGCGGTAGGCAACCTGGGGCTTACCAACGTTAGCGTCAACCTTGAACTCGCGGAGCAGACGGTCGACGATGATCTCGAGGTGCAGCTCGCCCATGCCGGCGATGATGGTCTGACCGGTCTCGTGGTTGGTGGACACCTGGAAGGTCGGGTCCTCCTCGGCGAGCTTGGTCAGAGCCAGGGACATCTTGTCCTGCTCGGCCTTGGTCTTGGGCTCGATGGCAACGTCGATAACGGGCTTAGCGAACTCGATCTTCTCGAGGACGATCTCCTTGCCCTCTTCGCACAGGGTGTCACCGGTGGTGGAGTTCTTGAAGCCGACGCAAGCGACGATGTCGCCGGCGGCAGCGTCGTCACGGTCGATACGCTCGGCGGCGTTCATCTCGAGGATGCGGCCGAGGCGCTCACGCTGACCGTTGGAAGCGTTGATCACGTAGGAGCCGGACTCGGCACGACCGGAGTAAACGCGGACGTAGGTGAGCTTACCGACGAACGGGTCGGTCATGATCTTAAAGACCAGGCCAGAGAAGGGCTCGTCGAAGGAAGGATGACGCTCGATCTCCTCGCCGGTGTCCGGATCGGTACCGGTGACGGCCTCAACGTCGAGCGGGCTGGGCAGGTAGTCGACGACAGCGTCGAGCAGCTCCTGGACGCCCTTGTTCTTGTAGGCGGAGCCCACGAAGACGAGGTTGAGCTCGTTGGCCAGAACGCCCTTGCGCAGAGCAGCCTTGAGCTCCTCGACGGTGAAGTCCTCCTCCATGAGGATCTTCTCCATGAGCTCGTCGTCAAAGCTGGCAGCAGCGTCGAGGAGCTCCTCGCGCTTGGTGGCAGCGATGTCAGCGAACTCAGCCGGGATCTCGTCCATCGGCTCGGGGTAGGTCATGCCCTTGTCGTCGGCCTTGAAGTCCCAAGCAGTCATGGTGACCAGGTCGATGACGCCCCAGAAGTTGTCCTCGGCGCCCATCGGGACCTGAGCGGCCACGGCGTTGGCGTCGAGACGATCCTTCATGGTCTCGATAGCGTTGAAGAAGTCAGCGCCCACGCGGTCATACTTGTTGATGAAGGCGATGCGGGGGACGTTGAAGGTAGAAGCCTGACGCCAAACGGTCTCAGACTGGGGCTGAACGCCGGCAACGGCGTCGAAGACGGCGACAGCGCCATCGAGGACGCGCAGGCAGCGCTCGACCTCGGCGGTGAAGTCAACGTGGCCCGGGGTGTCGATGATCTGGATGCGGTAGTCGGTACCGTCCTTCTTCCAGAAGCACGTGGTAGCAGCGGAGGTAATGGTTACGCCGCGCTCCTGCTCCTGAACCATCCAGTCCATGGTGGCAGCACCGTCGTGGACCTCACCGATCTTGTGGGTCTTACCGGTGTAGTAAAGAATACGCTCGGTCGTGGTGGTCTTACCGGCATCGATGTGAGCCATGATGCCGATGTTACGGGTATCGGAAAGCTTGTACTTAGGCTTAGCCATGTTAGTTCCTTACCTTAACTTACCAACGATAGTGAGAGAACGCGCGGTTGGCCTCGGCCATCTTGAAGACGTCCTCACGCTTCTTGACGGAAGCGCCCAGGCCGTTGGAAGCGTCGAGGATCTCGTTGGCGAGACGCTCGCGCATGGTGTGCTCCTTGCGCTTGCGGGAGAAGTCGACGATCCAGCGGATCGCCAGCGTGGTGGCACGACGGGAGTTGACCTCCATCGGGACCTGATAGGTAGCGCCACCGACACGCTTGGGCTTGACCTCGAGCGTGGGCTTGACGTTGTCCATAGCCTTCTTGAAGGTAGCGAGAGCGTCGCCACCCTCGGACTTCTCGGCAACGATCTCGAAAGCGGTGTAAACGATGCGCTCAGCGGTGGCCTTCTTGCCGTCAAGAAGGACCTTGTTGATGAGCTGAGTCACCAGGCGGTTGTTGTAAACGGCGTCAGGCTGAACCTCACGACGATTAGCTGCTGCACGACGCGGCATGTGAAATCTCCTTAAGTGTCTACCGTGCGGCGCTTAGGCGGCACACGGCGAAAGTATCAAAACGTTATCTGGCTTATTTGGCCTTGGGGCGCTTAGCACCGTACTTGGAACGGGCCTGCATACGGTTCTGGACCGGAGCAGCGTCGTAGGCGCCACGGATGACGTGATAACGGACACCAGGGAGGTCACGGACACGACCGCCGCGGACGAGCACGATGGAGTGCTCCTGCAGGTTGTGGCCCTCACCCGGGATGTAAGCAGTAACTTCGATGCCGTTGACAAGGCGAACACGGGCAACCTTACGAAGAGCCGAGTTCGGCTTCTTGGGGCTCGTGGTGAAGACGCGGGTGCACACGCCGCGCTTCTGGGAGTTGTGCTGCAGGGCAGCGTTCTTGGACTTCTTGGGCACGGAACGACGGCCCTGGCGAACCAGCTGGTTAATAGTAGGCAAAGCGTACTCCTTCTCGAATGATTCCAGCTTTCTGTAAAGTGCAACGGCTTGAATCGAGGGGTCAGCATCCCCCTACGAAACACGCAGTTCGATAGGATACGTGCCGTTAGCTGTGTCGTCAACAGACCACGCCGCCGGGCGTATCCCAAAATTGGCACATTTCCGCAAAGCCTACACAAAAGGAATCCCCTTCTGTGCGCGGGGGCGGATTCCCGGTCCGGGCGGCCCGCTGTTTAAGTTTGCTGCTCTACAGTCCTGCGCAAGACGGAAAGCACATTAAGTGCTTTCCTTTGCGTGCGGAACTCGCGACAAACTTAAACAGCGGGCGGCCCGTTCCGGGAATCCGACGTGCTCGTCGGGGCAACGTTCCTCATCAAAAAAGACCCGCTTCCCTGTTGGGAAACGGGTCTTTGGAAGGGCGGCTAACGTACTAGGAAATTACTCCTCGTCGTTGTCCTTGGCCTCTTCGGCGTCGTCGGTGTCCACGAGCTGGTTGAGCAGCTCGTCGAGGGAAGCCATGTCCTCGTTGATGGCACCGTTGGCGGGAGCCTTCTTGTCGTCGATCGGGGCGCCCAGGAGCTCCTCGTCAGCGTCGGCGTGATGCGTCGGCGCGGCGGAGGTGCCCAGCAGGATGTCGTCCGGACCGTCGGGGCTAAAGACCATCTGCAGCAGCTGCGAGAGGTCTTCCTCGTCGGCAACGTCGTCGTTGTTCTCGAGGATGTAGAGCAGGTCGTGGGCCTCGAGGCCATCACGGAGCTCCTCGATCGCCTTGGCACCGATGCCATCGATGCGCAGCAGATCCTCCTCGGACTTGCCGACCAGGTCGCCGACCGTCTCGATGCCGACCTCGCTGAACTTGTTGGTCCAGCGCTGCGACACGCCCAGGTCATCGAACAGGTACAGGCGAGCCTTCTCGGCGGAGATGGTGTGGCCGTTGCGGGTGAACGAACCGTCAGCACCACCGAACTCGTCGTAGCCGGCCCAGTCGAGCTGCTGCGGGAGCTGCTCGTCCAGGTCCTTGAGCTCCACAGGAGCCCACTCGGGCAGCGACTTGGCGTTGGGCGAAGCCGGGCCGTCGATGTCGACATAGCCATCGGCCGTGCGATACGTCAGCTTGGCGTTGGCGTACGGCTTGAGGCCAGTACCAGCCGGGATCTTCTTACCGACGATGACGTTGGACTTAAGGTCGAGCAGGTGGTCGACCTTGCCCTCGATGGCAGCCTCGGTAAGGACGCCGGCGGTGCGGATGAACGAAGCGCTCGACAGCCAGGAGTCGATGTTGGACGCGACCTTGAGCGTACCCAGGATGACGGGCTCGGCCACGGGAGCCTGACCGCCCAGACGGGCAACGCGCTCGACCTCGTCGGCGAACTCATAGCGGTCGACGTACTGACCAAGCAGGTACTTGGAGTCGCCGGGGTTGGTGATCTGAACGCGACGCAGCATCTGACGTGCGAGCACCTCGATGTGCTTGTCGTTCAGGTCGACGCCCTGGCTGGTGTAGACGTCCTTAACGCTCTCGACGAAGGTGTGCATCGTCGACTCGATGTCGGTCAGCTTGCGCAGGTTGCGGAAGTTGACGAAGCCCTTGGTGATCTGGTCGCCGGCGCGAACCTCGCAGCCGTCCTCGATCTCGGGCATAAAGCGCACCGAAGCGGGGACGCGACGCTCGTCGAGGACACGGGTGTGATCCTCGGAGTCGGTGAGCGTCAGCACGTACTCGGACTTCTCGGGCTTAATCGAGAGGTGGCCGGAGTACGGAGCCAGCTCGGCCTCGCGACCCAGAATCTTCTCGTTGACGTTACCGACGATATCGAACATACGGCTGACCGTAGGCAGACCCTGCGTAATATCGTCGACGCCAGCGACGCCGCCGGAGTGAATGGTACGCATCGTAAGCTGCGTACCGGGCTCGCCGATGGACTGGGCGGCAATAATGCCGACCGCGGTACCGATGGCGACCGGACGACGGGTGGAAAGATCCCAGCCGTAGCACTTCTGGCACACGCCGTACTTGGAGCGGCAGGTGAGCAGCGCGCGAAGCTTGACCTTCTTGAGGCCGGCATCGACCATCTTCTGGATGTCGGCGACCTTCTCGATGTAGCCGTCCTGCTCAAAGAGCACGGTGCCATCGGGAGCCACGACGTCCTCAATGAAGCAACGGCCGACGAGGTCGGTGTTGAGGTCGGTGGTGCCGGGGATGATGAGGTTGTAGGTAACGCCCTCGTGCGTACCGCAGTCCTCCTCGCGGACAATGACGTCCTGGGCCACGTCGACCAGACGACGGGTCAGGTAACCGGAGTCCGAGGTGTGGGATGCGGTATCGACCAGGCCCTTACGGGCGCCGTAGGTCGAAATGAAGTACTCGAGCGGCAGCAGGCCCTCGCGGAAGTTCGCCTTAATGGGAAGGTCGATCGTCTCGCCGGACATGTCTGCCATCAGGCCACGCATGCCGCCGAGCTGACGCAGCTGGGTCTTAGAACCACGGGCGCCGGAATCGGCCATCATGTACAGCGGGTTCTCCTCGTCGAACATGTCGAGCATGAGCGCTGCGACCTTGTCGGTACAAGCGGTCCACTCGTTAACGACTTCGATGTGGCGCTCCGTCTCGTTGATGAAGCCCTCCTCGAAGTACTCGTTGATCTGGTCGACATTGGCCTGGGCGCGATCGAGCAGCTCCTGCTTCTCGGCAGGGATGAGAGCGTCCCACACCGAGATGGTGAGGCCGGCGCGGGTAGCGTAGTGGAAGCCGGAGTACTTGATGGCGTCGAGGATCGGGCCGACCTTGGCCTCGGGGTAACGATCGCAGCAGTCGGCAACCAGCTTGGCCACATCGCCCTTGACCATCTTGTAGTTCATGAACTCATAGTCTTCGGGCAGGCACTGGCGGTTGAAGATGATGCGGCCGATAGAGGTCTCGAAGCGCGCGGTCTTGTTGCCGGTGACGTCGAAGTCGACGAACTCGTTCTTGCCGTTCTTGACGCGGAAGATACGGGTGCCGTCCTCGTTGATGACGTTGGCATCGGCAGCGGACACGCGAACCTGGATCTTGGCCTGCATGTCGACCTCGGAACGGCAGTCATAGGCGTGCAGCGCGTCGTCGAAGCTGGCGAACACGTGGTTCTCGCCCGGCAGACCCTCGCGGACCTGGGTGAGGTAGTACACACCGATGATCATGTCCTGCGAAGGGATGTTAACCGGCTTGCCGGATGCCGGCGAGCGCAGGTTGTTCGCAGAGAGCATGAGCACGCGGGCCTCGGCCTGAGCCTGGCTGGACAGCGGCACGTGGACAGACATCTGGTCGCCGTCGAAGTCGGCGTTGAAGGGCGAGCAGACCAGCGGATGCAGGTGGATAGCCTTGCCCTCGACCAGCACCGGCTCAAAGGCCTGGATGGACAGACGGTGCAGGGTCGGTGCACGGTTGAGCAGCACGACGCGGCCGTCGATGACCTCTTCGAGGATATCCCACACAAAGGTGGCACCGCGGTCGATAGCGCGCTTGGCGCCCTTGATGTTCTCGACCTTGCCAAGCTCGACCAGGCGCTTCATGACGAAGGGCTTGAAGAGCTCCAGCGCCATGGTCTTGGGCAGACCGCACTGGTGCAGCAGCAGCTTGGGGTCGGTAACGATTACCGAACGGCCGGAGTAGTCGACACGCTTGCCCAGCAGGTTCTGACGGAAACGACCCTGCTTGCCCTTGAGGGCCTCGGCGAGCGACTTGAGCGGGCGACCGCCACGGCCAGAGACCGGGCGACCACGACGGCCGTTGTCGAACAGGGCGTCCACGGACTCCTGGAGCATGCGCTTCTCGTTGTTCACGATGATCGCAGGGGCGTCCAGGTCGAGCAGGCGCTTGAGTCGGTTGTTACGGTTGATCACGCGACGATACAAGTCGTTGAGGTCGGACGCGGCGAAGCGACCGCCGTCGAGCTGGACCATCGGGCGCAGATCGGGCGGAATGACCGGGATGACGTCCAGGATCATGTTCGCGGGGCTGTTGCCGCCCTTCAGGAAGGCGTCAACGACCTCGAGGCGCTTGACGGCCTTCTCGCGCTTCTGCTTCTGGGAGTCCTCGTCGGCGATGATGGCCTTGAGCTTCTCGGCCTCGGAGGGGAGGTCGATGGCAGCGAGCAGGTCGCGAACGGCCTCGGCACCCATACCACCCTTGAAGTACATGGAGTAGTAACGGGTCATCTCACGGAACAGCGGCTCATCGGAGATGAGATCGCGCTCGCTGAGCTTCATGAAGGCGTTGAAGGCGTCGGTGCGGAGCTGCTTCTCGTCCTTGCACTCTTCCTCGATGTCGACGATGCCAGAGGCGATCTCCTCGGGGGTCAGCGGCTCCTCGTCGGAGAACTCGTCAAAGTTCTCGGGGTTGCCCTGCTCCTTGAGGGACTCAATCTGGCGGGCGCACTCGGCATCGATCTCTTCCAAATCGGCAGCGAGCTCCTCGCGCAGGTCGTCAGCGTCGGCCTCGCGAGCCTCGTAGTCGACCTCGGTGATGATGTAGCTGGCAAAGTACAGAACCTTCTCGAGGTCCTTGGACTTGATGTCGAGCATACGGCTCATCGGGAAGCTCGTGGGGCTCTTGAAGTACCAGATGTGGGACACGGGAGCGGCGAGCTCGATGTGGCCCATGCGGTCGCGACGCACCTTGGCCGAGGTGACCTCGACGCCGCAGCGCTCGCAGACGATGCCCTTAAAGCGGATGCCCTTGTACTTGCCGCAGGAGCACTCCCAGTCCTTGGCGGGACCGAAGATCTTCTCGCAGAACAGGCCGTCCTTCTCGGGCTTGAGGGTACGGTAATTGATGGTCTCCGGCTTCTTGACCTCACCGTGCGACCAGGAACGGATCTGGTCGGCGGAGGCAAGGGAGATCTTTACCGAGTCAAAATCAGTAGCTTCGAAATCTGCCACAGTCAACTACTCCTTATCAGTGGTCGTGGCGGCGACAGCCTCGGGTGCCTCGGCGGTCTCGGCATCCTGGGCCTCGACGTCGGCGTCAACGCCGGCGAGCGCGGCCAGGTCGTCGAGAGCAGAGGTCTCCTCGGCGGTCACAGGGGCGGAGGCGTCCTCGTCGGCATCGTGCATGGGCTCGATGTCCAGTGCGAGGGAGCGAATCTCCTTGACGAGAACCTTGAAAGACTCGGGGATACCCGGGACAGGAACGTTCTCGCCCTTGACGATGGACTCGTAGGTCTTGACGCGGCCCACGGTATCGTCGGACTTGACGGTCAGGATCTCCTGCAGGACGTTGGAAGCACCGTAAGCGTACAGTGCCCAAACTTCCATCTCGCCGAAGCGCTGGCCGCCGAACTGGGCCTTGCCGCCCAAGGGCTGCTGGGTAACCAGAGAATAGGGGCCGGTGGAACGGGCATGGATCTTATCGTCAACCAGATGGTGCAGCTTCAGGTAGTGCATGTGTCCGATTGTTACAGGGCTGTCAAAATACTCTCCTGTTCTACCATCTCTGAGTCTCACCTTACCATCTCTTGAAATAGGAACTCCCTTCCACTCTTTTCTGTGGTCAAGATGTTCACCAAGGTACTGCATAACGCCCTCGTTTACATCATCCTTATGCTTCTCCTTGAAATCTTCCCACTCCATATTTACATAATCGTTGGCAAGATCAAGTGTGTCCATGATTGCACGCTCGTCTGCACCCTCAAAAATAGGTGTCGATACATTAAATCCAAGAGCCTTGGCAGCAAGACTTAAGTGAATCTCAAGCACCTGTCCGATATTCATTCGTGAAGGCACGCCGAGTGGGTTCAGCACGATATCAAGCGGTCTGCCGTTTGGAAGGAATGGCATATCCTCTACAGGAAGAATTCTTGAAACGACACCCTTGTTACCATGACGACCGGCCATCTTATCACCTACAGAAATCTTTCTCTTCTGTGCGATGTAGATACGAA
>CAJLAN010000024.1 GCA_905204635.1 uncultured Collinsella sp.
GCTCTCCGTGCGAGCAGGACTGTCCGAGCAGGCGACCAAACCCCGCGCCCCGTCCCGGCGAGCGCTTGGGGACCGGTGGCCTACAGGTGGCTGATGATCAGTTCCATCTTGCCTTCGAGGTCGATGGAGCTGACGGTGCTCGGGGCCAGCAGGTGGCTTCCCTTGTGGACGGGGTCGCCGCAGACGGTGCCTTCGCCGTCGATGAGCGACAGACACATGAAGGGCCAGCGCTGGTCGAGGGTTTTGCTGCCGTCGACGCGCACACGATCGACGGTGTAGCAGGAGTTAGACTCGAGCTCGGTCACGCCGTTCACCTCGGGCGCGGTCACCGTGCCGTCGGTCGGAGCCTGGGCATCAAAGTCGATGCAGTCGAGGCTCTGCTCAATGTGCAGTGGGCGCAGCTTGCCGTCGGTGCCGGGACGGTCGTAGTCGTACAGGCGATACGTCACGTCGCTCGACTGCTGCGTCTCCAAAATGAGCGTGCCGGTCTTGATGGCGTGCACGGTACCGGAATCAATCTGGAAAAAGTCGCCCTTGTGGATCGGCAGTACGTTGAGCATGTCGTCCCAGCGGCCGTCCTCGATCATCTGCGCGGCCTCGGCGCGGTCGTGCGCGCGCTGGCCGACAATGATCGTGGCACCGGGCTCGCAGTCCAGCACATACCAGCACTCGGTTTTGCCCAGGCTGCCGTTCTCGTGCTTGGCGGCGTACTCGTCGTTGGGATGAATCTGGATCGAAAGGTCGTCCTTGGCGTCCAGAATCTTAATGAGCAGTGGGAACTCCTTGCCCTCGCAGTTGCCAAAGAGCTCGCGGTGCTCGGCCCACAGCCACGACAGCGTGTGGCCTGCATACGGGCCTTCCGCAATCTGGCAGTCGCCGTTGGGGTGGGCCGAGATGACCCAGCACTCACCGATGGGTCCATCGGGAATGTCGTAGCCAAATACGGTTTCGAGCTGGCGACCGCCCCAGATCTTCTCGTGGAAGATCGGCGTCAGCTTAATCAAATCGGACATGTTCATACCCCCATTGTGTTGCGCGGGCGCTGCACAAAACAGCTCAAAGCGAGCGCCCGGATGACTACAAAAACCTATGCCAACGTTACGTTGTGCAACTCAAAGCGGTCGCCAACGTTGCGCGAGACCGAATACTCAAAGGCGGCGCCGCTGTCCAAAAAGCCAATCTGGGTGAGCTCGAGCAGGGGAGAGCCAGGCTTGGTGTCCAAGCGCTCGGCTTCTTCCTCGGTTGCTGCCACGGCGCGAATGGTACGGTGGAAGCTCGAAATCTTCAGCCCACATTGCTCGCGGATGAAGTGGTAGACCGATCCGTACAGGTCCTTCTTTTTAAGGCCTGGAATCAGCTCGAGGGGCATGTAGGTGTACTCGATAACGATGGGCTTCTCATCGGCCTGACGCACGCGCACGATGTGATAGGCAAAGTCATCCTCGGCAATTCCCAGCTGGGCTGCGATGTCCGCTGGTGGATTAACAATCGAGAAATCGTAGACCACCGAGGTCACCTTCTCCCCGCGGTGCTCATACGAAAAGCCCTGGGCACGGTCGTTTTTGCCCTGGAAAAACGCCTGACCGGGAAGTCCCGCCGTGTCCTTAACGTAGGTACCCGATCCGCGTCGGCTGGTAATAAGACCTTCCTCGGTGATTTGCTCGATAGCTCGTTTGACGGTGATTTTGGAAACGCTATAGAGCTCGCAGAACTCAACGACGGTGGGAAGCTTGTCGCCCGGTTTAAGAGTGCCATCCTCGATGCTTCGACGAATATCTGCAGCTATCGCCTCGTATTTGGGAATCATTGAACCTCCTTTCCGACATATATGAATACAAAAAGTAAGTATAACCCTCAACAGGGCATCCATATTACTTTTATCTAAGAAGTTCGAGAAAGAAAAAAGAAAAAGACGCTTTACTTTTAAAATTAGAGCGCTATAGTTTAAGCAACGAACGGAATCCTTCCGCACAACAGGATCGACCGTTTGGGGACGGTTTTGTTTTGGCGGGTTGGATATCGGTATGACCGGTGCGCGCCCGCGCCGGATAACCTGCCAAAGCAAACCCGTCTCCAACCGGAAGCTCTAGAACACGAAAGCGAGGACTTTGATGGCACAGTATCAGCTGCCCAACGACTTCTTCTTTGGCGCTGCTATGTCCGGCCCGCAGACTGAGGGTCAGTGGAACCAGGGCGGCAAGCTCGAGAACCTGTGGGATACCTGGTCCATCCAGGATCTGGGCTCGTTCTACAACTGCGTTGGCTCTTACGCCGGCAATGACTTTATGGCCAAGTACCAGGAAGACCTTCGCATTTTGAAGGACTTGGGCCTGGATACCTATCGCACTTCCATCCAGTGGAGCCGTCTGCTCGATGCCGACGGCAACCTCAACGAGGAAGGCGCCGCGTGGTATCACGAGTTGTTCCGCGCCTCTCGCGAAGCCGGCCTGGAGCCGTTTGTCAACTTGTACCACTTTGACATGCCCACCTACCTCTTTAACCGTGGCGGCTGGGAGAGCCGTGAGGTTGTCGAGGCTTACGCACATTACGCCGACGTCGCCTTCCACGAGTTTGGCCAGGAGATTAAGTACTGGTTCACCTTTAACGAGCCCATCGTCGAGCCCGAGCAGCGCTATCAGGAGGGCGTGTGGTTCCCGCAGCTCCACGACTTCAACCGCGCCCGCACCGTGCAGTATCACATCTCGCTGGCGCACGCGCTGGCCGTGGCCAACTATCGTCGCGCCTATGACGAGGGCGCTATTCGCGCCGATGCCAAGATCGGCATGATCAACTGCTTTACCCCGGTCTACACCAAGGAGAACCCCAGCGAGGCGGACCTCGAGGCCGTGCGCATGACCAGCGGCATCAACAACCGCTGGTGGCTCGACCTCATCACCAAGGGCGAGCTTCCTGCCGACGTGCTCGACAGCCTGGCCGAGGGCGGCGTTAAGCTCCCGTTCCGCGCCGGCGACCAAGAGATCCTCAAGCAGGGTGTTGTCGACTGGCTAGGCTGCAACTACTACCACCCCACGCGTGTTCAGGCGCCGGCGAGCAAGGTCGACCAGTACGGCCTGCCGCACTTTGCCGACGAGTACGTATGGCCCGACGCCGTTATGAACGAGAGCCGCGGCTGGGAGATCTACCCGCAGGGCCTCTACGACTTTGGCATGGACTGCGCTAAGAACTACCCCGATCTTGAGTGGTTCGTTTCCGAGAACGGCATCGGCATCATGGACGAATACAAGAACCGTGACGCCGAAGGAACCATCCAGGATGACTACCGCGTCGACTTTGTACGTCAGCACCTGGAGTGGGTGGCCAAGGCCATCGACGAGGGCGCCAAGTGCCGGGGCTATCACTACTGGGCCGTCATCGATAACTGGTCTTGGGCCAATGCCTTTAAGAATCGTTACGGCTTTGTCGAGGTCGATCTCATGGACGGCTACAAGCGCCGCCTTAAGAAGTCGGCGGCCTGGCTCAAACAGGTCGCCACGACCCACGTGGTTGATTAGCGACCGGGCGAACGCCCAGACCGCGCGCCGCCGCGCGCAACACATGGCACATCTGGTGGCAGAGGGCGACAGACCACCGTGCGCATAGGAAAAGGCCGGATTTGAAAGTTAGGAGCAATCATGGCCAGTGACAACGGAAAGAGCTTCCTCGACAAGTTTGCCGAGGTCTCTGCGAAGGTGGGAAACCAGGTTCACCTGCGTTCCCTGCGTGACGCCTTCGCGACCATCACGCCGCTCTATATCCTTGCGGGTATCGCGGTTCTTATTAACAACGTCGTGTTCCCTCTGTTCCCGCTCGATGCGGCGGGCCTTGCCAACCTTCAGACGTGGGGCTCGGCAATTACGCTGGGCACCCTCAACGTCTCTGCCATTATCTTGGCCGGATTGATTGGCTACAGCCTCGCCAAGAACAAGCGTTTCGATAACCCGCTCGCTTGCGTGGTCGTCGCCATCTCTGCCTTCGTCATCATGATGCCGCAGCAGATCACCGCCTCGCTTGCCGCCACGAGCCCACTGCTCACCGACAAGATCACCTCCGCCGAGGTCACGGGCGCCCTTTCGACTGCCAACACCGGCACCAACGGTCTGTTCTCGGCTATTATCATCGCCCTGCTTTCCGTCTCGCTCTTCATCAAGATTTCTGGCGTCGAGAAGCTCAAGGTTAAGCTGGGCGAGGGCGTGCCTCCCGCGGTCTCCAACTCCTTCAACGTCATGATCCCGATGCTGCTCAACCTCGCGATCTTCGCTCTTGCCGCAGCCCTGCTCGCCGTGTGCGCCGGCACCGATCTGTGCACCATCATCTCCACGTGCATCTCCAACCCGCTCAAGAGCATCATGAACGCCGGTCCGTGGGCTGTTATCCTCATCTACACCCTTGCTAACCTGCTGTTCTGCGTCGGTATTCACCAGTCCACCATCTCTGGCGCTACCGTCGAGCCGATCCTGACCATGCTCATCGTCGACAACATGGCTACCTTTGCCGCCGGTGGCACCATCCAGCCCGATCACTACATGAACATGCAGATCGTTAACAGCTTCGCCCTCATCGGCGGCTCGGGCTGCACCCTCATGCTTCTGCTCGACACGCTCCTGTTCTCCAAGAACAAGGCTTCCGAGACCGTTTCCAAGATGGCTATCCTGCCTGGTCTGTTCAACATCAACGAGCCGGTTATCTACGGTTACCCCATCGTGTACAACCTGCCGCTCATGATCCCGTTCGTCCTTCTTCCCGATCTGTTCATCGGCATCACCTATGGCCTTACCTGCGCAGGCATCATCAGCCCCTGCATCGCCCAGGTGCCCTGGACCATGCCTCCCGTCATCAATGCCCTGCTCGCTACGGGCTTTGACTGGCGCGCCGGCGTGTGGCAGGCTCTCGAGATTGTCATTGGCATGGCCGTCTACCTGCCCTTTATGAAGATTTCCGAGAAGGCAATCGCCAAGCAGGAGGCTCTCGCCGAGTAGAACGCCTAACGTTCGTCCCTTTCACCTTTGCGGGCGCCGGTACGCGGTGCCGGTGCCCGCGGCTCTCTCCCTTGCGTAAAGATACAGGGGAGCGGGCACAATAGCCGCAAGGAATACAACCAGTTGTCGTCTGCGCGCCGCGCAGTTATAAGGAGGAAACCATGAAGAAGATCATGCTCTGCTGCAATGCCGGCATGTCCACGAGCCTGCTGGTCCAGAAGATGCAGGCCGAGGTTGCAAACCGTGGTCTGGATATTGAGGTCGAGGCTCGTCCCATGAACGAGGCCCACGATCACCTGGACGAGTGCGACATGTTGCTGCTTGGTCCGCAGATCGGCTACACCAAGGGCGATTTTGAGAAGGAGGCCGCCGGTCGTTTTCCGGTCGAGGTCATCAACATGGTCGACTACGGCCGCATGAACGCTGCCGGCATCATCGACCACTGCGTCAGCGTGATGGGCTAGGTGCTCCGCATGGAGGATATGAACGAACTGCAGATGACCTGCTTCGAGATCATCAGCTACGTCGGTACCGCCAAGAGCATGTACATCAATGCCGTGCAAAAGGCCAAGGAGGGCGATTTTGACGCCGCCGAGGAGCTTATCAAGCAGGGCGACGAGGCCTATAACGGTGGCCACGATGTTCACATGGGGCTTCTGAAGAAGGAGGCCAACGGCGAGCGTAACGGCGAGGCCCCGTTGATTCTGCTGCATGCCGAGGACCAGATGGCCGGTACCGAGACCATGCGCGTCATGGCGACGGAGCTCATCGAGGTTCACAAGCAGCTGCAGGCACTTAAGGCCTAGCCGGCGTTATCGCCGCGATGGGCCGTGCGGTCCAACAGACAACACAGTCCCTTTGACGGGCGCCGGGAGTCTCCGCCTCCCGGCGCCTTTATATTTGGGGAAGGTCTTGCGCGACCTATTAAGCGACCATTCGCGTTTCCCCAGATAAAGCCTGCCAAAACAAACCTGTCCCTTTTTTGGTAGGTTTTTGCCTTGGGAGCGGTACCATACAGGCAATGTTTAAACGAGAAAGGTGGGCTCCCATGGAACCTAAGCAGTACTACATCGGCATCGACGTCGGCGGCACCTCGGTTAAGGAGGGCCTGTTCGACGAGGACGGCAACCTGCTTGCCAAGGCCAGCGTGCCCACGCCTCCCATCGTTGACGCTGCGGGCTTTGCCGCGGTGACCGAGGCTATCGACCAGGTGGTCGCCAAGGCGCAGATTCCGCGTGCCTTTGTGGCGGGCATTGGCCTGGCCGTTCCGTGCCCCATCCCGGCATCGGGCGATGCCAAGGTCAAGGCCAACATTGCCATTAACCTGCCCGAGCTGAGGATCGCCATTCAAAAGCACTGCCCCGACGCGGTCGTTAAGTACGAGAACGATGCCAACGCCGCTGCCATGGGCGAGGCCTGGCTCGGTTCTGCCAAGGGCGTGCAGAACGTCGTGATGGTCACCATCGGTACCGGCGTGGGCGGCGGCGTAATCGTCAACGGCGACGTGGTATCGGGCGTTGTGGGTGCCGGCGGCGAGATTGGCCACATGTGCCTGAACCCGGCTGAGGAGCGCACCTGCGGCTGTGGCGGCCATGGCCATCTGGAGCAGTATTCCAGCGCCACTGGCGTGGTGAGCAACTACCTTGCTGAGTGCAAGAAGGCGGGCGTCGAGCCCATCGAGCTCACCGGGCCTTCTGATTCCAAGGACGTGTTCCAGGCCTGCCGCGAGGGTGACAAGCTCGCGCTGGCAGCTGCTGATACCATGGCCGACTATCTCGGCCGTGCCCTGGCGCTTATTGCTAACGTGGTTGACCCCGAGATGTTCCTGATCGGTGGCGGCGCGTCCGCTTCGGCCGATGTCTACCTCGACAAGGTCCGCGAGCACTTCCAGCGCTACGCGCTTTCCGCCTCGCGCGAGACGCCCATCAAGGTCGCTTCGCTCGGCAACGACGCCGGCATCATCGGCGCCGCCGACGTAGCCCTGCGCGCCGCCGGTAAATAGCTGGTGCAAGGGGGTCAGGTTACTTTGCACCAACACGGTGCAAAAGGGACAGTCTTGGCCCCATGCCTGCCCCAAAATATGCCGTGACCCTTCCGTCTGCGAAGGCTCGGCATCGGCGTGCTACCATAGCTACGTCCAAGTACACATATCAAGTGGAGGATATCCATGGCAAACGTTCCTGTCTTTGGTCACCAGAACCCCGATAACGACGCCATCATGAGCGCCGTCGTCCTGTCCCAGCTGCTCAACCAGGTTGAGTATGCCGGCAACACCTACGAGGCCTGCGCCCTTGGTCAGCTTCCGGCCGAGTCCGCCAAGCTGCTCGCCGACGCCGGCATCGCCGAGCCCCGCGTGATCGAGTCCGTCGAGGCCGGTCAGCTCGTCGTCCTCACCGACCACAACGAGTCTGCCCAGTCCGTCGCCGGCCTTAAGGACGCCACGGTCTTTGGCGTTGTCGATCATCACCGCATCGGCGACTTCGAGACCGCCGGCCCGCTGCACTACATCTGCCTGCCCTGGGGCTCCAGCTGCACCATCGTCACCAAGCTCGCCGGCGTGCTCGGCGTTGAGCTTTCCGACGTCCAGGCTAAGCTGCTGCTCTCGGCCATGATGACCGACACGCTCATGCTCAAGAGCCCCACCACCACCGATGTCGACCGCGCCGTCGCCGCCAAGCTCGGCGAGCAGGTGGGCGTCGACCCGGTCAAGTTTGGCATGGAGGTCTTCCTCACCCGTCCGTCCGGCTCCTTTACCGCTGCCGAGATGGTCGGCAACGACATCAAGATGTTCGAGCCCGCCGGCAAGAAGCTGCTCATCGGCCAGTACGAGACTGTCGACAAGACCCGCGCACTCGGCATGATCGACGAGATTCGCGAGGCCATGCGCGCCTACGCTGCCGAGAAGGGCGCTGACGGCATTGTCCTGTGCATCACCGACATCATGGAGGAGGGCTCGCAGGTCCTGCTCGAGGGCGAGACCGAGGCCGCTCAGAAGGGCCTGGGCATTGCCGACGAGCACGACGGCGTCTGGATGCCGGGCGTCCTCTCCCGTAAGAAGCAGGTCGCTGCCCCCATCATGGCCGCCTGCTAGGTTTAGTTCACTAAACGCCACGACCGGATCGCGGACGCCCCGCGCTCCGGTCGTTTTTTGTGCATGGCGCCGCGTCGTCTCTTGGACAGGCGTGCCCGTGCCGTTGGGCAAATAATGTTCAACCTGTGGTTCCGCTTTTCGGCCACGCCTGCGTGCTTGTCGTGCAGGGTAGGCTAGATGCAAGCGTAATACGTTAGAGCGCGGCGCCGCCACTTGGGCGGGCCGTGCTTTTTTAAGACGGGAGCCTTCCCGTGAAAGGAGCCGCCCATGGCAGCACCCGAGCAGCTGTTCAACGTCCGTGAGCGCAAGCGTTTTGAGCGTCACGACATCTGGGAGCGCATCGCCGAGAACGGCACGATTTCCGCCGCCGTCATGGTCTTCGCCGCCATCGCCGCCGTCATTTGCGCCAATACCGATGCCTACGAGGCCATCCATCACTTTTTGGAGACCCCGCTGTATGTGGGTCTGGGCAACCTTACGGCCGGTCTCACCGTTGAGCTTTTCGTCAACGACTTTCTCATGGCGATTTTCTTTTTGTTGGTGGGTATTGAGCTTAAGTACGAGATGACGGTCGGCGAGCTCAAGAATCCGCGTCAGGCCATGCTTCCCATGCTGGCGGCCGTGGGTGGCGTCGTCGTTCCCGCCTGCATCTACCTGATCTTTAACCATGCCGGCGCCCGCAACGGTTGGGCCATCCCCATGGCAACCGATATTGCCTTTGCGCTGGGCGTGCTGTCGCTTTTGGGCAACCGCGTGCCCAACGGCGTGCGCGTGTTCTTCTCGACGCTCGCCATCGCCGACGACCTTATCTCCATCGCCGCCATCGCCATCTTCTACGGTCAGAGCCCCAATCCGTTTTGGTTGGGCGCCGCTGCGCTTGTGACCTGCGCGCTCGTGTGGCTCAACAAGACGCAGCATTACCGCCTTGCCCCGTATTCGGTACTGGGTCTGCTGTTGTGGTTCTGCATGTTCAAGAGCGGCGTACATGCCACGCTCGCCGGCGTCATCTTGGCCTTTACCATCCCGGCCAAGTGCGGCGTCAAGCTCGATAGCCTCACCGATTGGTTGGGCGAGTGCCTGCCGCTGCTTGATGACCGCTACGACGACGAGGCGCACATCTTGGGCCAGCATGACTTTACCGTCTCGACCACCAGGGTCGAGCGCGTCATGCACCGCGTGACCCCGCCGCTCATCCGCATGGAGCGTCTGATCTCCACGCCGGTCAACTTTGTGATTCTGCCGATCTTTGCGTTCGTGAACGCACAGGTTCGCCTAGTGGGCGTGGACATGAGCACGCTGCTCACCGACCCGGTGACGCTCGGCGTGTACTTTGGCATGCTGCTGGGCAAGCCGATTGGTATCTTTGGCATGACGTTTGCCCTGGTTAAGTTTAGGGTCTGCGAGCTGCCGCATAACGTTAACTGGCACATGATTGCCGGTGTGGGCATTCTGGGCGGCATCGGCTTCACCATGTCGATCCTCATCAGCGGCCTTGCCTTCCCGACGGCCCAGTTTGAGGTTCTGGCTGCCAAGGCCGCCATCCTTGCTGGTTCTGTCACCGCTGCCGTGCTCGGCATGATCTACATGAGCGTGGTCTGCAAACACCCCGCGCCCAAAGACGAGTAAAAGCACATACAAGTTTGAAAACGCCGCCTGTGGACACCATCACAGGCGGCGTTTTAGTCATTGGGGACGTTTTTAAATGACTAGGTTATTCCACGGTGCCGTAGACGGCGCCCCAGCCGTGGGCGGCCAAGGCGGAGTTGAGCTGGTCGCAAAGTGACTGGCGGTCGTAATAGCCGGGCGGTAGCAGGTTGACGATTTCCATGAGATCGGGCGCCAGGTCCAAGATTTCGGCCTGTACGATCAGATCCAGGCGGTCGATGGCGTGGCGGTCGTAAAACAGTCCGTCGACCAGGCGCTGCAGGTCGCCGAATTCCTCGGCTTGGAACGATCCGTACTCCATAGTGCCTCCTTGGGCGCTCCACGTCGGCATGCGCGGCGATTCGTAATTCATTGCGATGGACTTAATCTATCACGGCTTCATAACGTTGCGACGGTGGCGGTCTATACTTAGAAGAATTGCAACGTACCGCTTCGTGAAAGGTCGCACCCATGCAGACGATCTACCAGAAGATGGAAACCACCGAACTCGATGCCGCCATCGAGGCGCTCAAAGCCGAGGTCGCCGAGGTCAAGGCCAAGGGCCTGGCGCTCGACATGGCTCGCGGCAAGCCGTCGCCCTCCCAGGTGGACATCTCTCGACCCATGCTCGATATCCTCAATGCCGATGCCGATCTGCACGACGGCAACGTCGACTGCTCCAACTACGGCTGCTTTGAGGGCATTCCCTCGGCACGCAAGCTGGCGGGGGAGTTCCTGGGTTGCCCCGCCGAGCAGACGCTCGTGCTGGGCTCGTCGAGTTTGCTGATCGAGCACGATATCGCCGGTATGTTCTGGCGCTGTGGCTCGTGCGGCAGCGAGCCCTGGGAGGCTTACGAGGCCGCGCACGACGGCAAGAAGGTCAAGTTCTTGTGCCCTGTTCCCGGCTACGATCGCCACTTTGGCATCACCGCCGACTTGGGTATCGAGAACGTTCCCGTCGCTATGACTGACAACGGCCCCGACATGGACGAGGTCGAGCGCCTCGTTGCCGCCGACGATTCCATCAAGGGTATCTGGTGCGTGCCCAAGTATTCCAACCCCACGGGTATCACCTTTAGCGAGGACACCGTGCGTCGCCTGGTCGAGATGCCCACGGCCGCGCCCGATTTCCGTATCTTCTGGGACAACGCCTACTGCGTGCACGACCTGTACGATGAGACCGACAAGCTCGCCAACATCTTCGATCTTGCCCGCACGGCGGGCACCGAGGACCGCGTAGTGGCCTTTGCCTCGACGTCCAAGATCACCTTCCCGGGCGCCGGTATCGGCTTTATCGGTGCGAGCCCCGCGGTTATCGCGGAGTTCTCCAAGCGCCTGAAGGCCGGCCTCATCAGCGCCGACAAGCTCAACCAGCTGCGTCACGTGCGCTTCCTTCCCACCATCGAGGCGGTCAAGGAGCACATGAAAAAGCATGCCGAGTTCCTGCGTCCGCGCTTTGAGGCCGTTGAGCGCAAGCTCACCGAGGGCTTGGGCGACACGGGCTGCGCCACCTGGACGCATCCCCGCGGCGGCTACTTTGTGAGCTTCGATGGTCCCGAGGGCTCGGCCCAGAAGGTCGCCGCGCTTTGCGCCGACCTGGGTGTCAAGCTCACGCCGGCCGGTGCTACCTGGCCCTATGGCAAGGACCCGCGCGACACCAACATCCGCATCGCGCCGAGCTATCCCACGGTCGAGGACCTGGAGGCCGCGCTCGATGTGCTGGTGCTGGCCGTCAAGCTCGTCGCTGCCGAGCTTGCGCGTGCCGAGCGCGCCTAACGCGCGGTTTTCCGTACTATCCGCACTTTCGATACGTAAAGGAGCGTATACATGGATTTGGGTATTTCCACCAACCCCACGCCGGAGATCTACACCATTAAGGTAACCGGCGAGATCGATATTTCTAACGCCGATAGCCTGCGCAATGCCATCGACCTGGCGCTCGAGCAGCCCACTGAGGCCGTTGAGCTCGATTTTGCCCAGGTGAGCTACATCGATTCGACGGGCATTGGCGTGCTCGTGGGCGCCGCGCACCACGCGGTCGACCACGGCAAGCGCTTTAGCTGCACCAATGTCCAGCCCCCGGTGATGCGCGTGGTTCAGCTGTTGGGTGTCGACCAGGAGATTTCGATCACCGCTGCATAATCTTTGCCCCCAAAAGGGCGTGCCGTTTGGCATATGTTTGTGATGCGCTCGGACGTTTTGGCGTCCGGGCGCTATACTTGACCGAATGAATAGACGAGTTCCGGCCGAATGGCGCGGTGCGGGCTCGACTCACATCGAGCCTTGGAGGTATGTGTGTTTGGTATTGGAGAGGGTGAGCTTGCGATCATCGTGGTCTTCGGCTTTTTGCTGTTTGGCCCGGATAAGCTCCCGCAGATGGGCCGCACGATCGGCCGTGCCATCCGTCAGTTCCGCGAGACGCAGGAAAAGATGACGGCCGTTGTTCAGTCCGAGATTATCGATCCGGTGAGTGAGGCCGCTTCGGCTCCGGTCAAGCCCAAGAAGGCTGCCGTCGATGACGATTCCGATGCAGACGAGGATGCCGTTGAGACGGCTGCGCCCGCAAAGAAGGAGACCTTTGCCGAGCGTCGCGCCCGTCTTGCTGCCGAGAAGGCCGCAAGTGAGGCTGCCGCCGAGGGCGAGGGTGCTGCTGCTGCCGCTGAGCCTGTCGTCGATCCCGAGCCTGCTGCAGAACCGGAGCCCGAGCCCGAGCCGGTAGAGCCCACGACGGCCGACCTCTACGCCCGTCGTCCCCGCAAGCGCAAGGCCGTCGTCGACCAGCTCGCCCGCGAGCTCGAGGCCGAGGACGACGCCGCTGCCGCCGACGCCTCGAAGGGAGGCGATGAGTAATGCCTATCGGACCTGCGCGCATGCCGCTCTTCGATCACCTGGGAGAGCTCCGTCGCCGCCTGACTATCGTGGTCGTGTCGGTGTTTGCCGCCGCCATCGTGCTGTATTTCGCCACGCCCGTGGTGCTCGACATCCTGGAAGACCCCATCCGCTCCTTTGTGCCGGACGGTAAGTTCTACATCACCACCACGCTCGGCGGCTTTGGCCTGCGCTTCTCGCTGGCCATCAAGATGGCCGTGGTCATGTGCACGCCCATGATCATCTGGCAGATTCTAGCATTTTTCCTGCCGGCGCTGCGTCCCAACGAGCGCAAATGGGTCGTGCCCACGGTGCTCGCCTCGACGGTGCTGTTCTTCCTGGGCGCCATCTTCTGCTATTTCATCATCATCCCGGCGGGCTTTGAGTGGCTTATCGGCGAGACCTCGGCCGTCGCCACGGCGCTGCCCGACCTGGAGAACTACGTCAACATGGAGCTGCTCTTTATGATCGGCTTTGGCGTGGCGTTTGAGCTGCCGCTTATCATCTTCTACCTGTCCGTCTTCCACATCGTGTCCTACGCGGCCTTCCGCGGCGCCTGGCGCTACGTGTACGTGGGCCTGCTTGTGGGCTCGGCTGTGATTACGCCCGACGGCTCGCCCGTTACGCTGGGCCTCATGTATGGTGCCCTGC
>CAJLAN010000025.1 GCA_905204635.1 uncultured Collinsella sp.
CCCCTCTCGGGGGAAAGCGAGGCGATGCGCTACTGCGCGTCCGCCATAGTGTCGGCGAGCTCCTTGTACCAGAGTGCCGACTGCTTGATGTAGCGTTTTTGCGTGTCGAAGTCGATGTAGAACAGGCCGTAGCGCTTGTTATAGCCATTGGCCCACGAGAACTGGTCCTGCAGGCTCCAGATAAAGTAGCCCTGGACGTCGACGCCCTCGGCGCGCGCCTGGAGCACCTTCTCCATGTGCTGGTCGACAAAGTCGATGCGCTCGGGATCGGCGACGATGCCGTTTGCGTCGGGCTCGGGGTCCTTGTGGCCCAGGCCGTTTTCGGTGATATAGATGACGGGGAGGTTGGGATAGGTGGCGCTGATGTGCTTGAGCGTGTCGTAGAGGCCTTGCGGGTAGATGAGCCAATCCCAGTCGGTGGTGGGGATACCCGGCATATCGACCTGCTGCCCGACGCCCTTAAACTTAAAGCACGAGGTGCCCTTGTCACCGGTGCCGTTAAAGCTGTTGGTGGACTCGCCATCGTAGGCGGCGATAAACGCCGACTGATAGTAGTTGAGGCCGAACATATCGTTGCGGGGCGCCGCCTTGGCGAGCTCCTCCATGTCGCCGTCCTCAACCGTAAGTGTGGCGTTGTTGGCGCGCAGAATCTCGTTGATGAGTGAGAGGGTGTGCGCGGAGTAGTGACCCAGGAAGGCGCCGTCCATGATGAAGTCGGTGTAGAAGGCGTTGTACAGGTCGGCGGCGTGCTGGTCGGCGGGCGAGTCGGTGGCGGGATATGCCGGCGTCAGGACGTTGACCATGCCAATGCGGCCGCCCAGGTGCTCGGTCTCGTCCAGATCCTTATACAGGTTGACGGCGCGGGCGTGGGCAACGAGCTCGTTGTGCTGGCTCTGGATGCCGCTCGTCACATCAAAGTGATGGTTGGGCGGGAAGTTGCCTTGGATGTATTGGGAGTGCGAGAGGCTGATGAGCTCGTTGATGGTGAACCAATTCTTGACCTCGCGGAACTCACGGAAGCAGAACTCGGCATAGCGCACATAGGCGTCGACGGTCTTGCGGTTGAGCCAGTCGCCCTGGTTGAACAGGGCGGCGGGGGAGTCAAAGTGATGCAGGGACACATAGGGCTCGACGCCATACTTTTTGCAGCAGGCGAACAACTCGTGGTAGTGCTTAACGCCCTCGGCGAGGGGCTCGGCATCGTCGCCGTTAGGGAAGATGCGGGTCCAGGCGATGGACACACGGATGGCGTTGAGTCCATGCTCGGCAGAAAGGCGGATATCCTCCTCGTAGCGGTTGTAGAAATCACTGGCCGGGTCGGGCAAAAAGCGACCCTGGGCGACAAGGTAATCGTCCCACATGGTCTTACCCTTGCCTGCCACCTTCGTGGAACCTTCCGTTTGGTACGCGGCGGTTGCGGCGCCCCAAACAAAGCCCTTCGGCAGCTGCTGTACGCGGTTTAGCAAAGACATATGCATACACCCTCTCGTCTTGCTGTTCGATATTGTGCGTTTGCGCTCAGGAGGCTCCCTGGTTAGCGTTTAGCGGTGAAAAAGCCCGATAAACACTATCTTAAAATGATTAGAACCAAAATGAGCACGTGAACATTTGACAATGAGCACGTTAACATCCGGCTGGGATGTATAGAAACAAAACAACTTCAAACAGCCGCGAACGGTTGTATTTGTTCGGTAAGCGGTTTTGATTGACAGAAGTTTTCATGTTGTGGTATATGGCTCGGGTATCATGAGCACGTTATCAATGTATGTACGATGCGCCATGGGCGCGGGGAATAGTTGGGAAGCAGGTTGGCGTGGAAGGCATGGCTCAGCAGACAAGGAATGGTCGTTCGGCGAGCGCGGCAGAGGTTGCGGCGTGAGCCGCCAGACTGTGTCTCGCGTGGTCAACGGTATGCCCAACGTGACGGAAAAGACGCGCAAGCGTGTGCTGGCCGCCATGGAAGAGCTGGGCTTTCGTCCCAATTTTGCTGGAACGGCGTTGCGCGGCGGGTCGTATCGTTCTATTGGCCTGTGCATGTACAACATCACACGTGTCGGTAACCTGGCGACGCTCGAGGGTATCATGCAAGCGGCGCGCGAGCACGATTTTGCCGTCACTATGATCGAGATGGGCGGCGACAAGCCCTATGCACTTGCCGATGCCTCGCGCCGCATGGTCGAGCGACCCGTCGACGGCATGATTCTCAACATGAACCGCATGGCTCCCGATTTTGAGGAGTTTGTTCCCCAGCCGGGAGTGCGAACGGTCATCCTGTCCATGTATGCGCATCCGCGCTGCACGACGATCGACTCCGACCAGTATGGTTCGTGCGAGCTGTTGACCAATTATCTGCTGGAACATGGCCACTCGAATATGCGGTTTGTGGCGGGTCCGGAAAACTCGATTTCCTCGCGTTTTCGTGAGGCCGGTTGGCGCGATACGCTGGGTCGTGCTCATGTCGATGCCGCTCCGATGCTGCGTGGCGATTGGAGTGCGGCCAGTGGGTACGCCATGGGCGAGCGGATTGCGGCCGAGGTGCTTGCCGGCGGGTCGCAGGCGCCGACTGCCGTGCTTGCGGCAAATGACCAGATGGCGCTGGGTGTTATCGCCGCGCTCGAGAACGCGGGCCTGTCCGTGCCCGACGACGTGAGCGTGGTTGGTATCGACGACGCACTCGAGGGACTTGTTCCTCACAATCGGCTGACGACGCTGCGATTTGATTTGCGCGGTGTCGGTAAGCTTGCGTTTGAGGCGGCGATTGGAGAGAGCTCGTCTATCGAGGCGATTCATGTGCCGAGTACGCTGGTCGAACGCTCGACTGTTAGGGACATACGGGGTTAGGTCCTACTCCGTTTGTCTCGATTTGTAACAGGTAGACGGTCAAAAGCGGGCTACGTGTTACAGATTTAGATTCTTCGGAAAGAGCAATCCTGTTCGTCTCAATCTGTAACAGCTAGGACCAAAAAACTCGGCTAGATGTTACAGATCGAGACAAACGGCTCCCGACCAGCCTAAAAACAAAAAGACCGGGGGCGGCGCGCCGTGTGACGTGCCGCCCCCGGCTGAGAAATGGGGACAGGTTGTGTGAGCGGGAAACCCCGCCAGCCACTAGTCCAGACGACGGGTCTGCGCCACGTGCTTGTACCAGTAGGCGCTTGCCTTGGGCGTGCGCTTCTGGGTTTCAAAGTCAACGTAAAAGAAGCCGTAACGCTTGTTGTAGCCATTGGTCCAGGAGAACTGATCCTGCAGGCTCCACAGGAAGTAGCCGCCCACGTTGACGCCCACCTCCATGGCCTTGAGCAGCCAACGCAGGTGCTGCTCGATGTAGTCGATGCGCGGCTGGTCGTCCACAAAACCGTTCTTGTAGGGGTCCTTGTAGCCCATGCCGTTCTCGGTGATGAAGATCTGCTTGTAGTTGGGGTAGCGCTGCTTAATGTAGACGAGCAGATCGAACAGACCCTCGGGATAGATGATCCAGTCCCAGTCGGTGGTGGGGATGCCGGGCTTGTTCACATGCTCGCCAATGCCCTTGACGCGCCAGCGACCGGTGCCCTTCTCGCCCGTACCGTTGTGGTGCAGGTCGTTCTCGCCATCGTAAGCCTTCAAAAAACGGCACTGATAGTTGTTAACGCCCAGGTAGTCGTTGTAGAGCGCTGCCTCGCGCATAATCTCGAGGTCCTCGTCCAGGATCTCGATGGTGCCGCCCGAGACGGCAGCCAGGCGGTTGGCGCACTCGAGGGTGTCGGGCGCGTAGTCGCCGCGGAAGGTGGCGTCGAGCAAGAACTGGTTCTGCAGCACGTGCTCGTTGTTGGCGGCCTTGATGTCGGCGGGGTCGTTCTCGTTGAGCGGATACTTAAACTCCAACGACTGGATGACGCCGATCTTGCCCTTAAACCCGCCGTTGTGGAAGGCCAGTACTGCCTTGGCGTGGGCGAGCATCATGTTGTGCTCGCACTGGAAGGCCTCTGCCAGATGTGCCTTAACACCGCCGGGGAAGGTGCCCTCGATGTAGGTGTTGGAGGCGTCGGCCCAGATCTCGTTAAAGGTGAACCAGTAGGTTACCTGGTCGGCGTACTCCTTAAAGCAGAAGGTGGCAAAGTCCACAAAGGCATCGATGGTCTCGCGGTTGAGGAAGTCGCCCTTCTCAAAGAGGGCAAGCGGCGTATCGAAGTGATGCAGCGTGACAAACGGCTCAACGTGGTGCTTGTGGCACTCGGCGAAGAGGTCGTGGTAGAACTGGACGCCCTCGGGGTTGATCTCGCCGGTCCCGTTGGGAAAGATGCGGCTCCAGGCAATGGAGAGACGGATGCCGTTGATGCCAAACTCCTCGCACAGTTCCAGGTCGACGGGGTACTGGTTGTAGAAGTCCGAAGCGGGATCGGGGGAAAAGCGCCCCTGGGCCTCCAGGAAGTCGTCCCAGGCGACCTTGCCCTTACCGTGAGTGCGGGTCTCGCCCTCTACCTGGTAGGCAGCGGTGGCGCCGCCAAAGACAAAGTCCTCGGGAAACTGCGCAGGCGGATTGGTGACGCTAGCAGGGTTAACGGACATGATGATCCAATCGTCTAAATCGAAGGGCCAGCCGGTCTTGGATGGTCGGCTGGCCCTGGGCGTTACTTACTTCGAGAGTTGCTCGCTTACGAAGGCGAGAGACTTGTCGCCGTTCTGGGAGAGCTCGATGTATTGCTTGCCACGGCAGGCGACACACTTGTTGCCCACGCGCTCGCAGTCCTTTTGCAGGTCGGCCAGGTAGCTGGCGGCTTGCGGGGCCAGGACGACCAGATCGAAGTCGGGGAGCATGTCCACGTGGTTGCCATAGGCCTCGGCAGCGGTCTCGAGGTTAATGCCGCGCTCCTTGGCAGCCTTGGCCAGCGCGTTGGCGAGCAGGCCCGAGGTGCCGCCACCCTGGCAGAGCACGAGCACGCGCTTGCCGTTGAGGTCGCTAGTGGCCGTAGCCTCGGTGGCGGGTGCTGCGGAAGCGGCGGGGGCGTCGGCCTTCACGGCCTCGGCAGCAGCGCCGGCGGCAACGCTCTTGGCGTCGGCCTTGCCCTGGAAGGCATCGTTGAGCTTAGCGGCCTTCTCGGCGTTCTTGGCGGCGAGCTCCTCCTGGGAGATCTCGGCCTCCTCGGTGCACTTCTGGGCGTCGTAGGCACGGAAGAACGGATAGTACAGAACAAAGTCGACGACCAGGATAAGGGCGAGCATCACAAAGGCGAGCGGCTGGAAGCCCAAGCCCATGATGGTGCCGATGGGGCCGGGGACAGTCCAAGGTAGGGTGTACATAAAGCCGTTCATGCCCAAGAAGTCGATAAAGATCTTGAGGATCCAGATGTTGGCGATCGGGGCAAAGACAAACGGGACAAAGAAGACGGGATTGAGCACGATGGGCGCGGCGAACAGCAGCGGCTCGTTAACGGCAAAGCACACGGGGACGATAGCGGCCTTACCGACGGCGCGCATCTCCTGGGACTTGGCCAGGAAGCAGAACATAAAGACCAGGACGAGCGTGGCGCCAGTGCCGCCCATGCAGACGACGAAGTACTGGGCACCCTGGGTCAGGACAGCGGAAGCGTGCTGGCCAGCCTGGAACGCAGCCAGGTTGTCGGTCATGTTGGCAACGAGGGCGGCGGCGATGGCGGGCTCGACGATCGAGGGGCCGTGGACGCCGACGAACCAGAACAGGCTCATGGCGCCGTAGATCACAGCGAGACCGATATAGCCGTCGGCAGCGGTGAACAGGGGCTGGAACACCTGGATGACGCCCTGGGCAAAGCAGAAGCCAAAGGCAGCGCGGAAGACGATGTCAAAGACCCAAAAGACGGCGATGCAGACGGAGAAGGGGATGATGTCCTTAAAGGTCTGCGAGATGTTGGGCGGAACCTGCTCGGGCATCTTGACGGTGATGTTGCGCTTGATAAAGAACTTGTAGATGATGCCGGTCACAAACGCAGCGATGAAGGCGGTCAGCAGGCCCTTGGAACCAAGGTAGGTGGTGTTGAAGCCGCTGGCGGCGTCCGTGGCGACCGTGTCGCTCGAAAGGAGCAAGAAGCCGATGATGGCCGCGCACATGCATGAGATAAAGTTAATCTGGTTATTCTTGGGCAGGTCGCGGTTCTGAGCGTCGGCGAAGTGCTTGGCTGTGGTGGCGGCGCAGGCGATGGCCAGGATGCCCATGGAGTAGTTGTAGCACTTCCACAGAGCGTTGTTGATGTCATCGGGCCAGTAGAAACCCCAGATGTTGGGGACCGAGGCTACCAGGCAGAAGATGGACGAGAAGATGATGATGGGGATGACGGAGATAAAGCCGTCGCGGATCGCCTTGAGGTACTTGTTGCGGGCGATCGCGTTGAAAAAGGGCTGGCCCTTTTCGATGATGGCGATGAGTTGCTCCATGCAATGCTCCTAAGAGTCGGTGGGTTAGCAACGATGGTAGCTTTTGACGTTCGGTTGCCAAAATGTTGACGTTGCTATTTTGTGACACAAAAAAAGACGCGAACCGGTGGTTCCTGTGCCTGCGAACCGTCGATTCCTTACGCGTAAACGTTTGAGCCGCCCGGTGGCTCTGTGTTTGCACAATGGCAACGTTAACATTTGGGCGATAAAAGCCGTTCGGGGAAGCAAAAATGTCGGTGAACGGTAGGTTTTGGGTGGTGAGCGTATGGTGGGGGAGGCGTTAGATATACTTGAAGACGTTTCATTTGACTGCGTAGGGTGCCACCAATGGCATCGTTGACATAGAAAGATCGACCTATGGCCGCTGTTAAAAAATCGGTATCCGTCAAAGACGTGGCGCGCCTCGCGGGCGTCTCGGAGCAGACGGTCTCGCGCACCGTGCACGATTCGCCCAGTGTGCGCCCCGAGACCAAGGAACGCGTGCGTGCCGCCATGCGCGAGCTGGGGTATCGCCCCAATTTTGCCGGTCGATCGCTGCGCCGTGGCAAGTTTAAGACCGTTGGCGTCGCCATGTTCAACATTACCGGTACCGGCAACCTCGACCGTATGGAGGGCTTTGCCGCCGCGGCCGACAAACATGGCTATGCCATCACCCTCACTAAAGTAGATGGGCATCCGTATACCCTCGAGAGCGCATCGTCGCGCATGAGCGCGCTGCCGGTAGACGGCATGGTCGTGATCATGAATCGCATGCCGGCGGACTTTGGCACCTTCGAGCCGCTGCCCGGCATGCAGACGGTGCTCGTTACGATGCTGGAGCATCCGCTCTGTTCAACGGTCGATAACGACCAGTTCGATTGCTCGCGCCAGGTGGTCGAGTACTTGCTGGGGCGGGGGCACAAAACCGTGCACTTTATCTCGTGTCCCGAGCGCTCGCTTTCGGGTATGCGGCGCGAGGAAGGCTGGCGCGAGACATTGCGCGCGCATGGAATTGAGCCGCCGCGACTCGTCCGTGGGGATTGGACGGCACAGAGCGGATATGCTGCCGGTCAGGCTCTGGCGGAAGATCCGACCTGTACGGCCATTTATGCTTCCAACGATGCCATGGCATACGGCTGCATTCGCGGGCTCGAGTCGTGCGGAAGGCGTGTGCCCGAGGACGTGAGCGTGGTGGGTGTTGATGACAGCCTGGGCGATATCGTGCCCGACCGTCGCCTGACCACGGTGCGCTTTGACAACAAGCGCGTCGGCATGTGGGCGGTCGACAAGATTGCCGGCGCCGATGGGGGTGCGTCTGGCGTGGAGCACATGCTGATCCCCGGTGTGCTTGTAGAGGGCGATACGGTGCGCGATTTGCGTTAGGGTGCGGCCCTGTTTGGGTTGCCGCTAATTGTGTTCGATATTGTTCAGATTGGTTTAAAAACCGTTCACGGGCGAAAAGTGACCGTTCATAGTTCGAAATTACGTTTTGAGCTGTTCTTTTTTGTTTGAATGTTATTGTTTCTGTCATACACAACGCAGCGCGTATGCCCGGACGCGATGCTCTCCATTGGTTCATATGTGAAAGGAACGCAATATGGCAACCAAAGAAGAAATCTCGATGGTTGGATTCGAGATCGTCGCATACGCAGGTGACGCCCAGACCGATCTGCTTGCAGCGCTCGATGCTGCTCGCGAGGGTGACTTTGAGAAGGCCGAACAGCTGCACAAGGATGCCAGCGATGCGCTCATCGGTGCCCACGACACGCAGACCAAACTGCTTTCGCAGGAGGCCGGCGGTGGCGAGATGGAGATGACCTTCATCATGGCTCACGCTCAGGACACCCTCATGACCACTATGATCCTGGAGAAGCAGACCCGCTTTACCATCGATGCCTACAAGCGCATCGCCGAGCTCGAGGCCAAGCTCGCCTAACGAGCCCTCACAACCAAGTCCCCTTCCAAAAGCTCTGCCGCTACCCGCGGCAGGGCTTTTTCTGTCCTCCTCCAAGTTGCGGTGAAATAGGGACTGAATAGGGGCCGGCGGGCGCAAAACAATCCCTATTCCACCGCAACTCATCCCGAGATAGTCATTGGGGACGTTCTTAAACGACTGGTCATTGGGGACAGTCTTGGTGCGCTCCGTTCGTCCTCCCGTTCGATTTTTGCTCGGTGGGTATACTTCCATCCGCAATACAGGCCGGAATGAGGAGGTATCCAAATGCCGGACAACGGATTGATTCAAAAGAAAGATGCGCACGAGATGGCTCATGGGCGTCCTGTCCAGATAACCGAGCACACGGCGGTAACCGAGCTGCAGCCCAGTCTGTCCGATGTCGTGTGCGCAAACAAAAAGCTGCAGATTGGCTTTATCGTTGCGCTCGTGGTCCTGGCGCTGCTGTCGGGCTTTGTAGCTCGTCCGCATTTCGCCGATACCAAAACTTGGGACTCCACCATCGAGGTCATCGACCAAAAGAAGGGTAACGTACTGGCGCTCACGACCTCGTGCGTGGCGCTGTCTGCGGGCATTACCGCGCTGCCGGGTGATACGGGAACGCCGGTTGCCGAGCAGCTCGCGCAGCTTTCAGGCAACCTTGGTATCGTGCTTGCCGTGCTCTACCTCGAGAAATACCTGCTAACCATTTTGTGGTCGGTTGGCCTGGGCATCTTAATCCCGTTTGCGTTGGTGCTCTTTGCGGTGTCGCTCGGCATTCACGGGCGCTGGAGCACGAGCGCTGTCCTGCGCCGTGTGGCGACACGCGTGCTGGTAGTTGCCGTGATCGGCATGGCGTTGGTGCCTGCAAGCGTTTGGGTGTCGCAGAAGGTCGATGAAACGTATCGCGTAAGTATTGAGCAAGCTGAGCAAAAGGCTGCGGACGCTGCGGACGCGGCCGACACCACGGACAAGTCAGCCGAGACCAGCTCAAAATCGAACAAGAAAAAATCCGAGGCCACGGAGTCCAAAAACGTGCTCGAGCAGTTGACTGATGGGGCCTCGAGCCTTGTTACGTCGGTGACCAGCGGTGCCAAGCAGATGACCGACGAGATCGTGCAGCAGGTGACCGACCTCATCGAAGGCGTCATCGTGATGATCGTAACCTCGTGCGTGATTCCTCTACTGGTGCTCGTGGCGTTTCTGTGGCTGGGACACACGCTGTTGGGGATTGATATTTCCGGTCCGGCGAACTATTTGACGGGCCGCTTTCTGAGTGCCCCGTCCAAGCGCGCCAAAAAGGGTGGGCAGTTCGAGTAGCTAAAACAGCTGTATATACCAGGGCATACCGCCGAAAGGCGGCCGAGATGCGTTCTCGGCCGCCTTTTTGTTTGTTGAATACGCGGTAAGCCGGGCCTTTCCCGAGTCCAAACGGTCGCCAATCATCCATGAACGGTATTTGTTCAAAAAAGAACAGAGATAAACAAATAGTTGTTGCAGTTGATGTTCGAATGTGTTCAAATAAACACGAACAGTGAAGAACCGCACATTCAGATGCCCGGACCTGAACGCGATTCAACACTTCCAAACAGAAACTACGCACCTGCGTATCTCTCAAGGAGGATGTCATGAGGGTTGTAATCGCTTCCGATGCCGACGGTATGTCGATGAAGGAGTCCATCAAGGAGATGCTCATCGCCGACGGTCACGAGGTCGTCGACTATTCCGAGACCCCTGCCGCGGACTTTGTCGATTCCGCGACCGCCGTTGCCAAGGACCTGCTGGAGCACAAGGATTCCCAGGGCTTCGCATTCGATAAGTACGGCGTCGGCTCCTATATGGCCGCCGTCAAGATCAAGGGCATGGTCGTCGCCAACATTTCCGACGAGCGTTCCGCCTACATGACCCGCGAGCACAACGGCTCGCGCATGGTCACCATGGGCCCGGGCGTTGTGGGCACCGAGGTCGCCAAGAAGATCGCCCGCGAGTTCCTGCGTGCACAGTACGCCGGCGGCCGTCACCAGATCCGTGTCGACATGCTCAACAAGATGGCCTAACGAGAGCCACCGAGAACTCGAACTTCTACCTCAACTTGTGAATTCAGACGAAAGGACGTTCTGATGAAGAAGACCATCGCAATCGGTTGCGACCATATCGTTACGGACGAGAAGATCTATCTGGCCGACCGCCTGGAGCAGGCTGGTTACAAGGTGCTCGACTGCGGCACCTACAGCCACACCCGTACGCACTATCCCATCTACGGTAAGGCCGTGGGCGAGGCTGTTGCCAGCGGCAAGGCCGACTTTGGCGTGGCCCTGTGCGGCACCGGCATCGGCATCACCAACGCCGTCAACAAGGTTCCCGGCGCCCGCTGCGCCCTGGTCCGCGACATGACCTCTGCCCTGTATGCCCGTCGCGAGCTCAACGCCAACATCGTGGGCTTTGGCGGCAAGATCACCGGCGAGTTCCTGATGGCCGATATCATGCTTGCCTTCCTGGAGGAGCCCTACGAGAAGACTCCCGAGCACGATGCCCTGATCGCCAAGATCGATGCCTGCAACAAGGCCGACGCCGAGGCTCAGGCCGACCCGCACTTCTTTGACGAGTTCCTCGAGAAGTGGGACCGCGGCGAATACCACGATTAGCGGGTATCCGGCGTAATTAACTAGTCCGTTGACGGCTCGCGTTTCTGTGAGGGGGCGCGGGCCGGTTTTCTATCAGCCCTATTGACTTGGCGGGCTGTCGTAAGAAAGGGAAGGCTCCTATGGAGTTTGTTCTTGATAACGGTTCTATCCGCGTGGCACTGAGCACGGCGGGCGGGTCGTTCACTTCTATTACGGCCAACGGCCGTGAGTACCTGTGGCAGGGCGACCCGGCGGTGTGGTCGGGCCAGGCACCCATTTGTTTCCCGATCTGCGGCGGCCTTCGAGATGGTCACGCAATGACCATGGGCGGCCGCGAGGTAAAGCTCGCCCGCCACGGCTTTGCGCGCAAACAGGAGTGGAAGCTCGAGGAACAGAGCGACAACATGGTTGCGCTGAGCCTAAGCTCTACCGACCATGCCGAGTTGCTCGAGCAGTACCCGTATCCGTTTAAGATCGTTGCTCGTTACACGATTGATTCGGAAAAGGTGGCCGTGTCGTACGAGGTGACCAATGAGGGCACCGAGGACATGCCGTTCTTTGTGGGCGGTCACCCCGGCTTTAAGTGTCCGCTCGACGAGGGCGAGTCCTACGACGACTATGAACTTCGTTTCGATCAGCGTGAAGCGACCGAGCTTTGCACCGCTGTTCCCTCCACAGGCCTGATCGATGTCGAGCACCGTAGCAAGAACCCGATGGTCGGCCACGATCTGCCGCTTACCCATGAGCTCTTCGACTTCGCCGAGACCATCTTTGATGTGCTCGAGAGCCACGTGGTTACGCTGACCAAGAAAACCGAGGACAAGGGCGTGCGCCTGACGTTCTCCGATATGCCGTACCTGATTGTGTGGAGCAAGCCCGAGGGCGACTTTGTGGCTGTTGAACCGTGGGGTGGTCTGTCCACCTGCTCCGACGAGGACGATATTCTGGAGCACAAGCGTGGCTGCCTGGTTGCCAAGCCGGGGGAGGCCGTCACCCGCGGCTTTGAGATCGAGATCCTTTAACGAGCTATCGTATGTTTGGGGCCGCGCGTGTCGTGCCCCGGAAACAGGAGTTCAATATGATTCTGACCGTTACCATGAACCCGTCGATTGATACGCGCTATCAGCTCGACAAGTTGATCATCGACGACGTGAACCGTGTGACGCCCGAAAAGACTGCTGGCGGCAAGGGCCTCAACGTGAGCCGTGTGCTGCTGCAGCTGGGCGACGACGTGCTCGCGACCGGTCTGCTCGGCGGCCACATGGGCGCCTATATGGCCGAGCTTATGGATGTTGATGGCGTCAAGAACGACTTTGTGCCCATTGCCGGCGAGACGCGCATCTGCCTGAATATTCTGCACGAGGGTAATCAGACCGAGCTGTTAGAGAGCGGCCCGCAGATTGCCCCGGCCGAGCTCGAGGCCTTTACGGCCAAGTTCGCCGAGCTTGCAGCGAAGGCGGACGTTGTGACGCTTTCGGGCTCGCTGCCGCGTGGCGTCGATGCCGGCTACTATGCCGAGCTCGTCAAGATCGCCGAGGAGGCGGGCGCCAAGGTGTTGCTCGACACCTCGGGTGCATCGCTGGAGGCCGCGCTGGAGTCCGACGCTAAGCCTGAGCTCGTAAAGCCCAATCTGACCGAGATTAACGGCCTGCTGGGTACGTCCTTTACGACCGATGATGTCGATGCCCTACGCGAGGCGCTTGCCGCCGATGGCCGCTTTGCCGGTATCCCCTGGGTTGTCGTTTCGATGGGCGCTGCCGGTTCGGTGGGCTTCCATGAGGGTCGCGCGTTCCACGCCAAGACGCCCGCGATTGCGGCTGTGAACGCGACGGGTTCCGGCGACTCGACCATCGCCGGCTTTGCGCATGCCATCGCTGCCGGTGCCGACGACGTCACGGTGCTCAAGACCGCCAATACCTGCGGCAAGCTCAACGCCATGGATCCCAAGACCGGCCACCTGGTCATGGATCGCTGGGACGAGGTCTACAATAGCGTTGAGGTCGTAGAGTTGTAGCGGTTGCGACTCCTAATAGAATGAGCGTGGATAATCTCCCGCTTTTGGTGCCCATACGAGCTCAAAGTGGGAGATTTTCCACGCTCGAGTCATTAGTCGTCGGGGACGTTCTTTAATGACTAGTCGTTTAAGAACGTCCCCAATGACTACACTCAAAAACGGCGCCCGTCGGCGATGTTGCCGGC